>JACQAW010000214.1 GCA_016194725.1 Deltaproteobacteria bacterium | reverse complement strand
TGTCAATGGAATTTCGGTGCAGGAGTTCGCAAACAGCACCGCCAGCGCGACGGCGCGCTCGAACCTGGGACAGCGTTTTCTGGAAGTCTTCTACAACGAGCTTTTTACCGAAGGCCGCGTGCAAACTGATCCGAATTTCGCCAACTATAAGGTGCAGTGGAGTTTTGGCGTCGACGACCCCGCGCTGGTGCTGCTGGACTTTGGCGCGGTGAAGACCTTCGACGAGGAGTTTCGCTCAAACTACAAACGCCTGGCGCGCGCTTGCCTTTCATCGGATTACGATGCCATACGGGCAGGCGCCATCGAGATCGGGTTTTTGCGCGAGGATGACCCCAAGGAGCTCGTCGACATGCACTATGAGCTGGCGCTCATGTTCACGGAGCCATTCCTGGTAAACGGCTCTTATGACTGGGCGGGCAGCGGGCTGGCCGAGCGCGTCCGAAAATTCATGCCCAGGTTCATCTTCGCCTTCAAGCTGCGTCCGCCGCCGCGTGATTTCATTTTCCTGAACCGCAAGATCGTCGGGGTATATTTTTTCTGCTCGGCCATCAAGGCGAAGTTTGACCCGCGCCCGCTGCTCGAGACTTTCACAAAATAGGCGAGCCTTTGGCTTCAGGCGTTTGCGTTCCGAAACGAAAGAGTCCCGGCATGAGAAACAGCGCCATGACGCTCGAGAGCAGCATGGCGACTTGCAGTGCCCTGGCCGGCCCGTAATGGGCCAGCACCCAGCCCAGGCCCAACGCCAGAATGCTGGCCACCAGCCGCACGCAGGTATCGACGATGGAAAGAAACGTGGCACGGCTTTCATGACGCGAATACTGTCGATTGAGCAGCGTGTTGGTTATGGCCGTGCAAAGGCCGTAGGGAACCGCAAAAAGAAAAAAGCCGGCTAAGCCGCGCTGCCCGTTGGTCAGTCCCATGATGGCAAAGGAAACAGGAATGAGCACCAGGCCCATGGCCGTGAGCGGCCTGAGGTCGGGCAGCTTCATGAACCTGCGCGAAAAAAACGCGATCAGGCCGCTGCCAAAAGTAAGAATCGAATACAGGATGCCGAAGTCGCTGAAATGCAGGTTGATCGACATGAAATAGGGCTGGCTGATGATGAGATTCACGTACTGGCGCGCCCAAAACCAGATGACGGTGACGCCTACGGCCCAGCGCACGCCGGGAGTCTTCAAGGTTTCGCCCACGATCGCCAGGATGTCGCTCAGTACGATTCGAGGTTCAGGCTGGCCCCCGGGCGTTTCAATGGTTTTCTGCGACGGCAACAGGCAGGCCACTGGAAATCCAATAAAGGTCAGCGCGATGGTGGCGGCAACCGGAATCATAAGATCTTTTTCCGCGTAAAAGCCGGCGACCAGGGTTCCGGCGGTCGAGGTGATGAGGTAGATGAAGGTTCCCAGCGCATCATACCGGTAATAGTTGGCCTCAAGCTTTTCGCGTCGCAGCCACTCGAAAAGATAAGCGCTGTGGGTGCCCGAATCGAGCGCGATAGCCAGCGCGTAAAAAAGCTCGGCGATCATGAAGGTGGAAAGAGTGTGACCCAAGCAGATGAGCGCGGTTCCGACGGCCAACGACAAGTTCGTGGCGGCGAGCGCCCATTTGCGGCCCCAACGGTCGGCGACATACCCGGTAGGGATGTCGAGCAGCAAGACGCCCAGGTTGTAAGCGGTTTGCAGCAGGGCGATGTCGATCATGTCCATTCCGCGATGGAGCAGGAATGGAATGAAGATGGGCTGGTAAATGATCAGGGCGGCGCTGGTTTGGCGCAGATAAATCAGAAAAAGCGTTCGCGTGCGGGCGGATTTGGATAAAGACTTTTCCACCCTACTGAAGCCTGCGCCGGTAGAGGGAAATCTCATAGGGCGTCAGCCCGTTTTTTACTCTCGTGAACAGCTCTAAAAAAATATTCGAGCGGTCGCGTCGCGGTTTGGAAAACCAGGAAGGAAGCCAGGGGTGATATAGCGTCAGCCGGCTTTCGACGTCGCCGCACGCGATAAGCACGCAGTCGTCGTGGGCGTTGGCACGTATTGCGGTGATGTCGCGGTAGAGCAGCTTTTCCCAGTGGCGTCCGTCGTCGAAAACGATGCTCAGTCCCAAGGACCCAAACGAGATACTCCCGCGCGAAGGATGTTGCAAGATGAGGTTCGCGTTGGCCGGACCGAATGCCAGCGTGGTGATGAGTGAAAAATAGGGCGCGAACGCGGCGTCGGAGGTCGGGGACGCTGTGGGCGAAGCGTCTGCCTGGCGCGAGCTTTCGAGACCCAGGCGGGAACGCACGTCGGTGGCTTCGACGGGTTTGCCTGGCAGCTCGGATGGTGCGGCCTGCGGTACTGGTGGGAGTACGGGCGCCGGGGCTTCGGCCGGAAGCGGAGGTGGCCCCGAGGCAGAGGTTTCCGCGTTGCGAGCCGACTCGGTTTTGGATTCGGGCTTGGCCTCGACCTCACTGCGACCGCATTGTGGACACATAACTGGTGAAGGCAGTCCCTCGGGAATATAGCTATGACAGGCTGTGCAGCGCATGAAACTATTCTAGCGGAAAGTTTTCGAAATATCCACGCCCGGATTCGCCGTCAGGATTAGCCGGTAATTGGAGTTGTAACGGGGCCCCGAGCAGGGACCGCAGGACCAGGTTCCGCGGCGGCGGCGATAATATCTTATCTCGCAGCCGGGGCAGATATAAAGATACTTGGCCTGAATGGGCCGCAAGCGGCTGTAGCGGTTAAAGCCGCAGGCATTGAGCTTGGCGCGAAACTCAGACGTGTGGCCGCAGGGTCTGCCGCGAAAATCAAGCCAGTAATGAACCAGCTCATGGCCCAGGGTATCGCGAATTTCGTCCCAGGCATTTTCAAGCTCCAGATAACGGGTGCTGATCTGGATGATGCGCTTGGGCTTGCGAAAGTACTGACCGCCCGTGGTGCGCAGGCGGCCCGAGAACTTCAGCTCAGGCGGGGGCAGGATTCCACCGAAATAGAGGTTGTTGAGCTGCCAGAACAGCGCCACGAGGGAGTTTTGCAGTTCGGTATTCCGGCGCGTCATCAACCCATTACCCTGAAATCGTTTGTAGTAGCTTGGGCAATAGCCCGTCAAAGCTGCCGTTGCTCATGACCAGAACCACGTCGCCCGAGCGCAGCTCTTTGGCCAGGGCTTTAAGGCCCAAGTCGCTGGTTTGCAAAACCTTGGCTCGTTTGCCACGTCCGCTGAGGTCGGCAAGCAGCTCGTCAGTTGAAAATACCGTCGACGAAGCCGAAGGCGCGGCAGGGGCTGGCGCAGAGGTGGTGGGGTCGAACGGCTTGGCGATGAACACCAGATCGGCGGCATCAAAGCTTTCGGAGTAGGCCTGCTGGAACACCTTGCGCCGCGAGGTTGCGCTGCGAGGCTCAAAACACGCGACGATTCGCGACGTAGGATACTTGGAGCGGATCGCGGCCAGAGTTTCGCGCACGGCCGTGGGATGGTGTGCAAAGTCATCGATGAGCGTGATGCCACCGGCCTGGCCAAACACTTCCTGTCGGCGCTTGACCCCTTCGTAGCTGAGCAGGGCGCTGATGGCCTTTTCGACGTCCAGTCCGCGGGCTTCGCAAAGCGTAAGGCAGCCCAGCGCATTGAGCACGTTATGCTTGCCCGGTGCCGCGAGCTTGACGCGATATTCATTTTTGGACCGAGTGAGCCATTTGAACGTGGAGCCGGCCGCGGTGACCTCGACATTGGTGGCCCGGCTATCGACGCCCAGTCCAAACCCATACGTGATCACGTTGGCGCGGGAATGGTGCGCAATACGCAACGGAATTTCGTACTCGGCGCAGGTTACGAAATAACCGTTTGGCGAAATCAGCTCGGCCAGGGAGTTGAATGCGCCAATGACGGCGTTGATATCGGGATAAATGTCGGCGTGGTCGTATTCGACCGAGGTAAGGATGATATCTTTAGGACAGTAGTGCATGAACTTCGGCACCTTGTCGAAGAAGGCCGTGTCGTACTCGTCACCTTCGAGCACCATGAACTTGGAGTCAGTAACCCGAAAGCTTTCGGGAAAGTTGCGCAGCACTCCGCCCACGAAAAACGACGGCTGCTCGCCCAAAGACTCAAGAATCCAGGTCATCATGCTGCTGGTCGTGGTTTTGCCATGAGTGCCGGCAATGACGATGGAGTGTTTGGAGGGCAGAATCATCGTTTCCAGTGCGCTGGGCAAGGAAAGGAAAGGGATGCCGCGGACGGCTACCGCCTCCATTTCGACATTCACCTTACGAATTACGTTTCCGACGATGACCAGATCAGGTTTGGCGGCATCGAGGTTTTCGGGGCTGAAAGGGGTGTGAACCTGGACGCCCGCCCGTTTGAGCACATCGCTCATGGGGGGATAGATGTTCTGATCGCTGCCCGTGACCTCGATATTGTTCTTTTTAAGAAAGGCCGCGAAGGCGCCCATGAGGGTGCCGGCTACGCCCAGGATGTGTACGCGTTTTCCTTGAAAAGTTTTAAGGGGGTTCTCCATCGCGGCCACTCCTCCATACATGAGCGGACAACGGCGAAGTCCACGAGCGTTTAAGCTGAGCTTAAACGCTGGGGACAGCCGCCTGCCGCTCAATTTCGCAGCTCAAATTCTAGCCGATACCCAATTCGGATAAAAGGGTGTCGTGAAATAAAGGTCGGAAGGCCTTGATTTTCTCATTGGTTCGGGTCGGGTGAACCCGGTTGGTCAGGAGCGTCACGACCAGCTTGTGTCCGGGGTCGACCCAAAGGCTGGTGCCGGTAAAGCCCAGGTGCCCACGCGCCTCGGGGCTGAATAATTTGCCGGCCGCCGAATCTTTGGGCGAAACGCCGTCCCAGCCTAAAGACCGCACCGATTGGTGCACGGTAGAGCGTTGCCAGAACTTGCGCGCGGTATCGGTCGTGAGCCAGCCGTCCAGCAGCGGGTTACCAAGCACTGCCATGAGCCAGAGTTTACCGAACTTGAGGGTGTCGCCCACGTTGCCAAAAACGCCAGCGTGCCCCGCGATTCCACCCAGAACATAGCAGTTGTCGTCATGTACCTCGCCGCGCAACACCCTGGCGCGCCACGGGCAGTTTTCGGTGGGCACGACGTCGGGGCTGACCGGTAAAAACTGGAAGCTCTCAAGACCCGCCGGCTGCACGACCCATTCCTGAAAAAGAGCGTCAAGCGGGGCGTCGGCCCCCTTTTCAAGAGCCCATCCCAGCATCATGAATCCCAGATCGGAGTAAACGGCTTGTTTTTCGAATTCGGCCGGGTTGTGGCTTTTGATGATTTCAGCCTCGTACTGCGCGCGCGCCTGGCCCGGCGTGGTGCGCGCGTCAAACCCGCCGCGCCCGTTTTCGGCGTGATAAGCATTGTGCAGCGGCAGCCACCAGGGCAGGCCACTGGAGTGCTCGAGCAGGTGCGAGAGGTGCACGCGAGCATCGGCAAAGGTGGGGAAAAACTGCTTCAGTGGCGAGGTGGTCGAGAGCAGCTTTTTTTGCTCGGCCAGGGCCAGCACCGTCGTAGTGCAGGCCACCTTGGTAATGGACGCCAGATCAAACAGGGAGTTGGGGCCGCAGCCTAAATTGGTGAAATGGTCCTGGCCCCGAAAGCTGACCCCAACCGCGCAGGCTGGAAAAATTTCGGGCTGCGCTGAGGCAAGAAGTTTTGTTGTTTTAGGAAATTCAGCCGAGAAGCTCATGTTATCTTACCCCTGGCTCCAGAAAAACGACCCGTGGATTTTTGGGATTGGCCTGCAGTTCGACCTTGGCTCCAATGGGAAACGTGATCTGAGGCATGCCGTGGCCAGCCGGAAAGTTAAGCACGGCGGGAATGCCTTTCTTTTTGAGATACGGGCCAATGGCCAGCTTGATGGCCTCGAGGGCGGTGGTTTTCATGGGGTCGCGCGATTCGGGGGTGGGCTCGCAGTGCACCATTTGGCCGAACACCAGGCCTTTGAGCTTGTCGAGTTTGCCGGCGTGCAGCAGCTGAGTGAGCATGCGGTCGAGGCGATAGGGTCTTTCGTCCACATCCTCGAGAAACAGTATTTTATCTTCCGTGTCGATCTCGTAGCTGGTGCCCAGCGACGAGACCACCAGGCTAAGGCAGCCCCCGATGATACGGCCGCGGGCTTTGCCGTCGGAAAGAACGCTCATGCCTTCATCCCCAATCGAGCCCAGGGGCTCACTGGAAAAAAGCGACTGGCGAAAGGTCTGCTCCTCGATCGGGGTGGGCGTGCGAAATGGGCGCCCCACGATGACGGGTGCGTGAAACGTGATCCAACCCAGGTCTTGATAAAGCCCGTTCAGTATAATCGTCAGATCGCTGTAGCCGGCAACGATTTTGGGTTTGAGTTTCTTGTACGCTTTTAATTTCTTTATCAGCTCCGGATAAATTCTGGCGCAGCCGTAACCACCCCGAATGGCGATGAGCGCGCTGACCCCGGGCTCGGTGAGCCAGTGGAACACCTCATCCAGGCGCCTTTGGTCCGAGCCCGCAAGATACCCTTCGTGCTCGTGCACATTTGGCAGCACCAATGTTCGCACCCCGTACCTGGTTTCGAAATACGCACGGCCCTGTTCCATGACAGTGGCGTCGAAGCTGAATGCCGGCGCAATCAGCGCGGCTTTTTTGCCGCGCAAAAGCTTGGGCGCCAGAACGGGTACAGTGGTCTTCATCTAGTCCAGTATGACACGGTCAGGCAGGGTCTCAATTTCTTTTACCAGGCGCTCCAAAACGATTTGATCTGTCGCGTTAAATGCGCCGGGCACGTGGCTGTCCAGATCAAGCACGCCGACCAAGGCTCCGGCATGGAAAACCGGTATGACGATTTCAGAGCGGGCCAGCGGATCGCAATAAACGTGGCCGATAAATTTCTCGACATCGTCAACGACAATCGTGCTTTTGGTCTGCAGAGCTTTGCCGCAGACGCCCTGGCCGGGCTTGAGATACAGGCACGCAAGTTTGCCCTGATAGGGACCGATCCAAAGATGCCCGGCATGGTTGCGATAAAAGCCAACCCAACTGAGCACACCGAGATGCTCTTTTAGAAGAGCGATGAGCGAAACGAGCGCCGACTCCCAGAGAAGCGGCGGCGCTGTTCGCAGCAGCCCTCGCAGCGACTGCTCAATGACGTCATAACCTTTCTGCTTATTTTCGAGCTGCAAACCGGCCATAGGTGCTTCATACTTGGAATGATGCAAACCTGCTACCTTTTTTGCGCCGTGGCGCTCGTGCTGGTTTTTGCCCCACCGGGCTTTGGCGATGGTGGTGCGGCTTCGCCGTCCGAGCCAACCGCGCTCAAGCAGCTACGGGTGCTGCAGGAGAAAAAAGATCGTGAGCAAAAGGCGGCGGCTCAAGCGGCACAGGCCAGCCAGCCGGCCGAGGAGCAAAAACAGGCAGACGAGCGCAAACAAGCGGAGGCCTTGCAGCAGCAGTTACAGAATGGCGTGCCGGCCCCGTCAGCCGGCCAGCCCCCGACTGATGCCGGCCTGATTCAAAATCAGATGCAGCAGCGCCTCAATCAGCTGCGCCAGCAGCAGCAGGCCCAAGGCCAAGCTGCGCAGGGCACCAACGAAGATGCCGATATCAACGAGCTGCAAGCCGTTCAAAAGAGAATCAACGATCAGTACGGCGCGCTCAATGCGGTCAATCCCATGTCGGCCGACAGCACGAGCGCGGGCACCGGGGGCCTGGGCGCCCCTCGCGCAAGGGACGCGCCGGTACAGGTGCAGACGTTTCAAAGCATTGCCGACGATTGGATGAAAAAGCCATGGTTTCGTCAGCTGGCCGACAGCTTGATGAAGACCAGCACCGACCCGGAGTTCACAAAGGCCCTTGCCGAGATGTCGAAAAGCAAAAATCTCAAATTCATGTATCTGGGAATTTTTTTATGGACGGCAATGTGCTGGTTTCTCAAGCGCCGGGTGCTTGCCGCGACTGATCGAACTTTGCCCAGACTCATGATTCGTGGGGGCATGTATGTGGTTTACCTGGGAGGCTATTTTCTGGTCAGCTATTCCATGCTGGGACCGCCCGTGGTCAAAGTTCTGGACGCGGTTCTGCCCGCGTTCTGGACGGCAATCAAGAGTGCGCTGCTGGGATCACCAAAATGAGATCAGTTGCGGCCAGGCTCGGGATTATTTTTTTGATCGGGGCGGTTGCCGGAACGGCCTACGACTACGTACACGTGTATTATCGGGTGCTGGCGTATGAACACCCGGATTTTATCGGGACCTCGTTGGCTTTTGTACCGATGGAGTTTGGCGTCAGTGCGGTAATGGGCGCGCTTGCGGCTCGATTTTTATCGAGCAGGCTGGCGGCGCCGGCGGTGACTTTGAAACGAACGGCGCTGGACGGATTGCTGCTGCTAGTGAGTTACTGGTTTACCGGAATTTTCAGCGGGCAGAACACCCTGACGTTTGTTTCGTTGTTACCGCTCGTGGGTGTGGCCATCGCGACTCGGCCGACGAGGTTCGTGCTTGCGGGTAGCCTGTTTGCCGCGATTGTCGGACCGTTAAGCGAAATAAGCGTTTCGGCGGCCGGGATTTTTCATTACCTGCACGCTGATCCGATTCCCATCTGGCTGCCGCTGCTGTGGATGGTGGCGGCCGCTGCTTTTATGGACGTGGCGATTCTGTTGAAGGTCTGCTTTTTGCCTCTACGCGATGTGAGTGTAAAAGAAGAGAAAATTCATGGCGCTGATAAACAAGGGGCCATTGGCGGCGGGTAAAATGACGCATGTCGCCGAAGAGCAGACCGCTCGAAATCCCAGTGATGGATACCTGGCAGTGGCAATAGGCAGCATGGCGGTTTCGGTAGTTTTGCCTTTGCGCTTCGCAAAAGAGAGCTGCAACAGCGCTTGCATTAGGGTTGGGCTGTGGGTAGGTGTCGCCCATGCTGCGAAAATTCGTGCTGGTGCTGTGGTTTTTCTGCCTGCCTTGGCCTGGCTACGCTTTGGACGTGAGTTTCGGAAATGGCGCGTTTTTCGATCCGCCGCAGTTTCTGGAGATGCTCAGAGGCAATTCGAGTCGGGACGCCGTCGAGCGCGCGCTTGCGGGCGTGGTGCTCATAGGCGGGCGGGCCAGCGGAGTGTTGATTTCGCCCGACGGCCTGATGATTACGGCCCGACACACGGTTGAGGATTTGAGTTTTACCAATGCCGACTGCGCGCGCATTCCTCTTTTTCTAGGTCATGAAATCGCTGAAGACGGTTCGCGCGACACAGGCCTGAGGCGCCTGGTGTGCGACCACATTCTGGTCAACGAGTATGCCGACGATTTTATCTTGATGAAGGTCAGGGTGCCCGAAGGCATCCAGCTGCCTTTTGCCCCACCCGAGCGCGACGTGGTGGGCATTGAAGCTGGCATGCGCGCTTATGCCGTGGGTTACCCGCACGCGTTGAACTATTCGCGAGGCGTGAAAAAAGTTTCGCTGGGGCCCGTGGTGCTCTATCGCCCTTACGACGACGAGCTGCCGCACTTTCTTCATCTCATAGATACCGAGGGAGGCAGCTCGGGCGGCGCCATCCTGAGTGAGCAGGGAAAGCTCGTGGGCTTGCATTTTCGTGGCGTGCGCGACTACGGCCCGGGGGTCAAGGTACTGGTGGATGGCAAGCAAACCCTCATTCATCGCTTCAATGTCGCGTTGCCGGTGCCCTATCTTTTGAAGAAATATTTGCCCAATTGACTCCTGCGTTACTAGGTTCGGGGCTGGCATCTCGTCTTGCGGCCGTCTTTGCGCGATCTTCCGGCGAAAAATGCTCAGATTAGCCGTGCTAGTCTTCCGCTTTTTCGTCCTCAGATCGCGCAAATCCGATCACAAGCCGAGCGCCATCCCACGAACCTAGTAACGCAGAAGTCAATAATAACGTAGAATCGGAGAGTGACTCGCTCCTATCGCTTTGCCGTATTTGCCTGCGTGGTTTTATCCGGCATGAGCGGGCTGCTCTTTCAGGTCGTCTGGCAACGGTATCTGTCTTATCTGGTGGGCAG
>JACQAW010000213.1 GCA_016194725.1 Deltaproteobacteria bacterium | reverse complement strand
GACCGCATCGAAACGCGGGTAACCCACCAAAAGGCAAATCCTGCGCTTGCGCATAAAGCACTTCTGGCCGACGGCAGCGAGGCGCTGCATTCGCATACCGCGCACATGAGCATCATCGACGATTCAGGGATGGCCGTGGCCTACACCTCGACGATCGAACAGTGGTTCGGTTCGGGCATCGCCGTGGCCAGGCACGGTTTTCTGCTCAACAACGAGCTCACTGATTTCTCGGCTGAGCCCGGAAAACCAAACTCGCCGGCCGCCGGCAAACGCCCACGCAGCAATATGAGCCCGCTGCTGCTGTTCGAAGGCTCCAAACCGGTTGGCGTGGTGGGCTGTGCGGGTGGCGGCCGTATTCCGACCATCATCGTCGAGATGCTGGAAAACTATTATATCCACAAGATGACTCTGCGCGAAGCCATGGCCTTTCCGCGGTTTCACCCCAACGAAGGCAAGCTGGAGGTTGACCCCTCGTACCCCACCTCGCTGCCCGCGAAGCTGAAGGAAGCAGGCTACGACGTCTCAATCGAAAAAGTGGGCGCCACGCCCCATGCGATGATTCGACGAACCGCGGCCGACGCCTGGGAGGCTGCGGCCGAGCCCCGCGCCGACGGCATGGCGCTGCTGGTTGAGCCGCTCGGGAGGAAGAAGTGAAAAGCGAATGACCTCCTCCGTCGTCCTTTATATCCTGCTTGTCCTTGGTGGGCTGCTGTTTCTGGTGGCCCTGTTCATGTTTGGACAAGCCGTGTGGGAGACGGTGGTGGCGGTGTTTCGCATTTTTTTCGCGACGATAGGCGCGGTGCTGCGGTTTTTTGGCAGCTCATTGCTGGCGCTGGGCTGGTACATTACCGGAGTGCTGCTGCTGGCGGCCATTGGCGGCGGCGTGATTGGTTACACGTACTGGTTCAAGGCCGGGGGCTTTGACCTGGCCGGCGTAAGGCCCCCGGTGTGCACCGAGCTGCTCGACCGCAAGGGCAACGTGCTGGACTATCTTTGCCCGTTCGAGGGCGTGCGTGTGTGGCGCCCGCTGGAGTCGATCTCGACGAATCTGAGAATGCTGGTGGTGATGCTTGAAGACGACAAGTTCTACGAGCACGGCGGACTGGACATCGACGAGATATGGAACTCGCTCGAGACGGATCTGGAAAAGCACAAAATTGCCCGCGGCGGCAGCACGATTACCCAGCAGCTGGCCAAGAACCTGTTTCTGAGCAAGGAAAAAAGCTTGCTGCGCAAGGCCAGCGAGGTGCCCATTGCCATGCGGCTCGAGCGCGAGTTTACCAAGGACCAGATTCTTGAGCTTTACCTGAACACGATCGAATGGGGCCCTGGCATTTTCGGCATCGAGGCGGCAAGCCGGCTCTACTTCGACCATGAGGCCTCGGCCCTGAAAGAAGAGGAAGCCTGGCTGCTGGCGCTCATGATTCCGAATCCCAAAGAGCTGTGCCTCTGGAGCCAGCCGCGGGCCAAACGCTCGATTCTACATCGCGCCAGGCATCTGGCGACGCGGCTCTATCAGGAGCACCGCATGTCGAAGGCCGAATCTGAACAGGCCTACGCGACGTTCGAGGCCTTCATCGAAAACTGGTCCACGACGAAGCCCCTGGCCTTGCGCGGCGGAAGAAAATATCCGGCCCGCTGGGGCAACGAGCACACCTTCTCGGTGGCCGAGGTGGTTTCGGTCAGGCGCGGCGCGGCGGGGCTACTCAAGCGGTTTCGCCAGGCACCGGTGCGACTGAACATCGACCGCGAGCTGCAAGAAAAGCTCGAGGCGCTGCAGCCCGCGATTCACGCGCATGATTTGAGCGACATGCTGGCCGTCATGGAAGGCAGCGAAATTCGCGGCATGATTCCCGTAACCAAATCCAAGCTGGCTGCCGAGGTCAAACCCATTGCCGAGGCACAGGGTTTCACGACCCAGGTTTTTCCCGCGCGAAATATTCCGCCTGGCGCGCTATGGCCCTAGGGTTAACCGGGATCGGGCATCTTGAACTGCTCGCAGGACTCCTTGGCTTTTTTGAGTGCCGGGTTTTTTGCCAGGCAACTGGTGTATTCGGGCGATTTTTGCAGCGTGCGGTAAATGGCGCGTTCGGCCGGCACGATCGCGTCGCCGCTGCTCTTGAACTTCGCTTTCTTCTCGGCGATATCCTCCCGAAGCACGCTGAACTTTTTCAAGAACTTCGTCACCCCCTCGGGGCCGCCGAAATATTTTTCGATCAGCGCCTTTTTTTCCGGGGCATTGCCGGGAAACTCGCCCTTGAAATCCGGATAGTCGTGCAGGAACTGGCGGGCCGAATCGTAAGGGTATTTTTGCAGCATATCTTTGAGCATGGCTGGCGGTGGCAGGGCATCCGGGGCTCCGGCGGGTGGGCCGTTGGCCGAGATGATCTTGCCCATTTCCTCGAGCATGGCCAGCTTGGCGTCCTTGCCGCCAGCGATGCCTTCATCGACAATCGAATCCTGCCGCACCGTCGTGCCGAAAAGACTGCGGTAGTTTGAATAATGTACCGCCAGCATGTTCTTGTATGGCGCGGCGGCTTGGGTGATCGCATTTTTAAAGGAGCAGCCGCGTTTTTTTGAAATCACGTCGATCTGCTCGGCGAGCGACGCGATGAACTCCGTGCTGTTCTTGATGCAGTCGCCGAATTTCTGCGCATCCACCTGCTGCACGGCATCGCCCAGAAACCCCATATTGCCGGCCAGCCAAAAAGGGCCATCGGTGCCCAGCGGCTGGTTCCTGGTCTGGTCGCGTTTGCGTTCCGCCGCGGTCAGCTCGCTGATACTGGGGTTCGGTGGCAGCCCGATGAGCGACTCCTCGGCCTGCGCCGAGGCATTCTTGAAGCACTTCTCACCCGCTTCGCTGCGAGCCGCCGGGGGAATTTTCCCGATGATGTCCTTGGTCTTCTTGCCCTTGCAGTAAATATCGCCAAAGGTCTGCACCATACTGCTGGCGTCAAGGTCGCGCGAGGTTTCGTCCACGCACGCATAGGTCGTGGTATCGGGAGTGGTGGACGAGAAAGCACAAACGCCGGCTTCGCCGAAGTCTTTCATCGCGGCGCCGCTGAAACAGCTGCGCAGGTTCACGGCCACCTTCAACCCACGCTCGTCAATCAGCTTTTTGATCGCGCCGACCAGGCGTTTCGTCGGCACCAGCGGATTCAAGTCCGGATTGCCGGGCAGGCTGAGCCGCATCTTATGGTCGCAATTTTCATAATTCTTTATGGGCGCGCCCATGTTGCGGCTGCTCACCTGCACCGGGCAGTTGGACATGCCGTGAGCGAAAAAATCGAGCAAAACCTGATCGCCGGGCTTGAGCTCCTTGGTCATGTCCTGAATGGATTTCTCGTAGGCCGCGACAGCTTTGCTGATGATCTCCTCGCGCATCGAGTCCGGGTTTTTAGCCGCCGCCGCGCGCTGCTCCGCGGTCAGCGCCGAGCCGTCAGGCAGCTGAAAACGGTCGCCCAGCATTCCGCCAAGCGCATCGTTCAACGGATTCGGCGGCGCGGGTTGTTTGGACTTGGGGTTGCTCAGCGACCCAACTGCTCCTACAGTCCAGCCAGGCTGCGTGGCCATGCACTGCTGTCGATACAGGTCAGACTCGTACTCGCGGCCGATGAAGGGTTTGTCGACCGTGCTCGCGCCATAGATCGTGACATACTTGCTGGCAGCCACGGCCGGGGCGCCGAGCAGAATCACGAGGGCAGTACAAGAGATTGTCATTCGCATCATAAAACCTTCCTTCGTCAGTCGTGAATTTTCGGAATGGCAAAGCCGATTCCCACGACGATAAATTCGGTGGCGGGGCCATCGAGCTCGTAATCATAGCCGGGCTTGGGCGCCTTCCACCAGCCCGTCAGCGTGACAAGCGCATTGTCGTAGGCCACCGAGCTATACGGCAGATTCGAGCCAGGCTGGCCCAGTTTAATCTCGGCGGCTTCGAAGGTCTCGGGGTGAACCGAAAGGCGGCAGCCGCTTACTGCCTTGCAATGCAGCTCGCCCTCGATTCGTATCAGCGGCAGGTCGTTTTCAGCCCGCGCATGCCCGGTGCCCAAGCCGGACAAAAGCAGCAGAATCGCGGACAAATACCAGAATTTCATGGAGCCCCCGCCTGACTGATTGTACCTCATTTTCATTTCTTGGTGAAATTGCCCAAAATCCGTCAGCCGGTTTTTGCCCTGGATGCCGGGTATTATTGACGTTTGACTAGATTGCGACCTGGCATTATTCTGGCAGTCATGCGCACCACAAACATGATCATGCTGGCCTCTTTGAACAAGGGCAAGATTCACGAATACCAGGAACTTTTCAAGGAATACCCCGCCATCGAGTTTAAAACCCTGCCCGAAATCGTCTTCAATGTCTCGAGCATGAAAGAGGCCGAAAAGGGCACGACCTACGAAGAGAACGCCTACTCCAAGGGCCGCCTGGCGCATCTTGCGGCCAAATACCCCACGCTTTCTGACGACTCCGGCCTCGAGGTCGACGCCTTGGGCGGCCGCCCCGGCGTTTTTTCCGATCGCTATGCCGAGCCTAAAAGAGACGAGACCCGCGACGCAGCCAATATGCGCAAAATGCTCGATGAACTCAAAGGCGTGCCCAAGGAAAAGCGCACCGCCCGCTTTGTCTGCACGACGGTATTTTTCGTCGAAGGCGTGCATCTCAAAGCCACCGAAATTCTCGAAGGCTCAATTCTGGAAGTTCCCCGCGGAACCCAGGGTTTTGGCTACGACCCGATTTTTCTGCTCAAAGGCACCGACAAGTCGCTGGCCGAAATGACGCTTGAAGAAAAAAACAAAGTCAGCCACCGCGCCAAAGCCCTGCATGCGATCATGAAGCAGATTCAGGAAAAAGGCATCAAGCTCGTCCGTCCTTGAGTCCCGGCCAGGTTCTTGGTAACGTTGGAACACGATGTCGGCAACCGCAAACCCACATTTTGACGTCCAGCAACAAGCCCTTACGAGTTTAAAGCGCATTCATCAAATCTGCTTCGCGCTGGAATGCTTTCAAGTGATCGGCTCGCTGCTGGTGCTGACGATGGGTTACTGGATGCGTCCCCTGCACCTGTATGCCTCGATGATTTATTTTTTCACCGCGGTTTTTGCGCACATTGTCGTTTACTACGTTCTGCAGGCCATCGCAAAGAATGTCAGAGACGCCTACGTATCCAATCCCCGCGCGGTTCAGGAGTGGATTGTCCTGGGCACCGGCCGAATAGCCAAAAAGCTGCTTCCGTTCATACTGCTGCATTCCGCGATTCTACTCGCTCTCATTGGCAGCAGTGGGGTCTGGGGCTTCAGCGGGGGCGGTCCCCGTCCGCCCTTGCACCACGTGGGAGCCTGGATCGCCGCGGCCGCCGGCCTGCTGTGCCTGGTGCGCATCGCCTATGTGCTGCGTGAGAATACAAACTATCTTACGGCCTTCGTCACCACCACGGGCATTACGCGCGAGCCCGCCGAACTTGTTGAACATTAGATTCAAGAGCGTTAAAACTTTAACATGCGCTCAATTTCCCTGCTTTCGCTTTGCCTGCTTTTTCTGGTCATGCTTTGGACGACGAGCTGTTCCACGCTGTCGTCGCGCGACAACCGGCAGCCCAGAGTCGCGGCGCCCGACCCCAACGAGCTGATCCTGGTCGCTACCTCTGATTTTCATGCGGCGCTGGGACGTGCAGAGGGACTGGCATCAGTTCTGCGTTCTCTCAAAGCGCAGTATGGCGAACAGATGCTTCACCTCGATGGCGGCGACCTTTTTCAAGGTTCGCTCGAGGGTAACCTGAGCAAGGGAAAGTCGATCGTCGACTTTTTCAATGCTGTCGGGCTGGACGCCGCGGCCATTGGCAACCATGATCTCGACTTCGGCCCCGCCACCATCGGCCGCATCAGCGTTAAAGGAGGCGAAGATGGAATGGGCAATATCAAAGCGCGCGTGCGCCAGGGCCGTTTCAAGTGGCTCTCGGCCAACATCGTGCGCACCAGCAAGGCCCGTTGCCGACAGCACCACGGGGCACAGATCGAACACTGCAATGCCCTGGGGCAACGCACTGTTTTCGAACCCCATGCGATTTTTCAGCGGGCGGGCCGCAAAGTCTGCGTCATCGGCGTCACCTCGTTTGGCACGCCGGCCATTACTCGTCCCGAGTTCATCAAGGGCGTTCATTTCGAAGAGCTGCGCCCGGTGGTCGAAGCCGAAGCCAAGCATCTGAGAGAGAAAGAAGCTTGCGACCTGGTGCTGCTCACCGCGCACGCGGGCCTGCTGTGCAACCCCGACCCCACCAAGTCCGAGCACCCGCACCTGGACGGGCACTGCAAGCTCGAGGGCGATCGCGCCGAGATGCTGCGCCTGCTGCGCGAGCTGCCCGAGGGCACTCTCGATGCGGTTGTAGCCGGGCACACCCATATGCTGGCGCAGGAAGCCGTGCACGGCACGCCGGTTCTCGAAGCCGGCACGGGGGCAAAATCGGTGGGCGTGCTGCACCTGAGCGGCGCGCACGACACAGGCCTGCGTGCCCGTTATGAAGCTTTTATGACCGTGCCGGAAACGGCAAGCGTTCCCGACATCACGGCGACGCTCAAGCCCTACCGCGACTCAGCAAGCGAAATACGAGCGCGACCCTCGGGCTCGGCGACAGCACCCTTTGTCAAAAACTATGGCGCTGAAAACGCGCTGGCCAACCTGATCGCCGATTCCATCCGGCTCATGGCCAGCGAAGTCGCGGGCGCTGATTTCGCGCTCATCAATGCCGGCGGAATTCGCGGCGAGCAGCTGCCCGCGGGCAGCCTGACCTATGCCGACGTTTTCAATGTGCTGCCCTTCGACAACAGCCTGACCGTAGTGAACATGCGCGGCGCCGAGCTGCGCCGCCTGCTCGAAATCGCGCTCAGCGGCGGGCACGGCGTGGGTGGAATCAGCGGCCTGCGCGTGAAACGGCAGGCAGCCGCCCCCGGGCAACGCGGCAGCTGGGATCGCGATCTGGACGGTGACGGGAAAAAAGAAGACTGGGAACGAAACCTGATCGTCGAAATCACCGACGACGCGGGCACGCCCCTTGACGATGAGAAGTATTACAAGGTCGCAACAATGGATTTTCTGGTTTCGGGCGGCGATCACGAGGCGGTGGTCTATAATGACATTCCCGCCAAAAGAAAGCAGGCGTTTCCCGACATCTGGGAGCGCGACATTTTGAGCGATTATCTCAAAAAACACCCCGACGTGAATCCGAAGGACTATTACTCGCCTGCCCGCCCGCGTGTGACGAATATTGCTCCGCGTTGACCGGACATCCATATTATAGTTTCAGGCATGGAACACCTTCTCAGCAAGATCGAGCAACAAGTCAAAACGGAGTTTGAGCGCACCAACCGCATCCTCACGTTTGAAGAGTACATGGATGTTGTCTCGGCCGAGCCCAAAAGGCACACGCGCGGCTCGGCGCAGTACGTGGTCGACATGATGGACCACTTCGGGCACGTCGAAACCAAGAACGGCAGCACCCACTTCAAACTTTTCGACATGGATTTTGGCGCCGACGGCGGCGACCTGCGCTACCGGGTGATTGCCCAGAACGACGTGCAGCACTCCATTTACCGCTCGCTGCAAAACTTCGTCAAAGAAGGCTTGAACAACAAGCTCGTGCTGCTGCACGGCCCGAACGGCTCGGCCAAATCAAGCATCGTCAACTGCATGACCCGCGGCCTTGAGGCTTATAGCGAAACCGCCGAAGGCGCGACCTACAAGTTCAACTGGATTTTTCCCGTCGATAAGTATTTGAAGGGCGGCCTGGGCCTGGCCACCTACACCGGAGCCAAAAACAACATCGACTCGTTTGCCAAGCTTGCCGAAGAGGAAATTGCCGCGCGCGTGACCTGTGAACTGCGCGACCATGCCTTGCTGCTGCTGCCTGCACCCGCACGCCGCGATTTACTGGGCTCGGTACTCAAGGGCAAGGGCTCGGTGCCCGACTACCTGAGCAAGGGCGACCTTTGCCACAAGTGCAAGATGATCTTCGAAGCGCTGCTGACCGCGTACCGGGGCGATCTGAAACGCGTGCTGCAGCACGTGCAGGTCGAGCGTTTCTACGTCTCGAAACGCTACCGCACGGCGGCCGTGACCATCGAACCCCAGATGCACGTCGACGCAAGCGTCAGGCAGGTGACGATGGACAAGAGCCTGGGCTTTTTGCCGGCCTCGCTGCAAAGCGTGTCGCTCTACGAGCTTTCGGGCGACCTGGTCGACGCCAACCGCGGCATTGTCGAATACGCCGATCTTTTAAAGCGGCCGGTCGACACGTTCAAATATCTATTGATTGCCTGTGAAAGCGGCAGCGTGAACGTGGGCCCCAGCATCGCTTTTCTGGACACGGTCATGGTGGGCTCGACCAACGAGCTGCAGCTGGACGCATTCAAGGAGTTCCCCGACTTCACGTCGTTCAAGGCCCGCATCGAGCTCATTCGCGCCCCTTACCTGCTCGAGTATTCCGAAGAGAAAAAGATTTACGACATCAGCATCAAAAAGTACGCGGGCGAAAAACACGTAAGCCCGCACACCACGTTCGTGGCCGCGCTCTGGGCGGTATTGACCCGCCTGAAAAAACCGAATGCCATTCATTATCAGCCGAATCTGACCAACATCATCGGGGCGCTGACGCCGGTTGAAAAAGCGCGCCTGTACGACCACGCGGGCATGCCCTCGCACCTTTCGGCCGAAGAGCGCAAGCTGCTCAAGGCCACGATTCGCAAGCTGCGCGACGAGTACTCCACCGTGCCTTACTATGAGGGGCGCATGGGCGCTTCGGCGCGCGAAATCAAAGGCGTGCTGTACGACGCCGCTCAAAACGCCGAGTTCGAATGCCTGAGCCCGCTTAGCGTGATGTGGGAGCTCGAGGAGTTCATCAAGCGACGCACCAGCGAATATGACTTTCTGAAGCAGGACGTTAAAGACGGCTATCACGACAGCGGCGAGTTCATCAATGTCGTGCGCAACGAGTACCTGGCCATTCTGGACCAGGAGGTGCGCGAGAGCATGGGCGTATTCGACACCCGTCAGTACGAGGATTTTCTCAAGCGCTACATCATCAATCTTTCAAGCCAGCTCAAGAAAGAGAAAATCAAAAACGCCATCACCGGCAAAATGGAAAACCCCGACGTTCATCTGATCGACGAGTTCGAGCAGATCATCGAAGCCCCGCCCGGCGGCGCCGAGCGCGAAGCGTTTCGCAACAACGTGATCTCGAGCATCGGCGCCTACGCCCTGGACCACGCCAAGGACTTCGCCGGCCAGGCGGTCGATTACCGACTGGTGTTTCCGGAGTACATGAAGAAGCTGGAAGACCACTACTTCAACCAGCAGAAATCGCAGATGCGAATGCTTAGTGACGCTATTCAATTTTTCGGCACCGAAAAAGAGGATCGCACCACCGATCATTTCAAGCTGGCGACGCAAACGATCGGCACCATGGTGAAGAAGCTGGGATATTGCGAAGTCTGCGCGAGGCAAACGATCTTGTATTTGCTGAAGACCAAATATTGAAATTTTTGCACACGGCCGGTTGCCGATTCGACCCGATTTTTACAATTTCCGAGACCCTTTGCGCGCCGAATTTGCCAAAACTTTAGGCGGCTGACGCGGGCAAAATCGCAGTTCAGCACTCCGGCATTGTCTAAAAAAACCCGGAAATCCCCGTAAATCAAAGACATGCACTTATGTACCAGTACATCTGTACTTTTTTTGACGCGGCGTATTGCCAAGTCCAATGCAGCGTGCTAGCTCCTTTCCTCAGTAACAGTCGCACTTTCTCAACGAGCTATAGGGATTAGGGAGGTTTTGTGAGAGGGATCAGGAATACGGTGCTTGGCATTGCTTTGGTCGGCATGCTCGCCGCCGGAAGTATCAGGACCGCAGCAGCACTCGATTTCAAGGCTAGTGAATTCAAGGCCATCAATATGACCGACGCCGGCCACGAAACCGAAGCCGCCAATGCCGCCGACCCGGCCGAGATTGAAAAAAGCCTGGCCATGTTCGCCGCTCAGAACAAGGACATCGCGGGCCTATTTTCGGCCGACGACTTCAGAACGGCTGCCGCCAGGAAGTATCTTGAGAAGATCAAGTACGGCAGCCCTGAAACCATCGCCAAGATCAACGCGTACAAGAAAAAGCTCGACGCCATGCAAAAGCACGAGCGCAACCTGAATCTGCTCAAATCGGTGCTGGTCAGCCCCAAGCAGTTTCCGCATCTTTACAGGCTGGCGCTCAAGGCCTCAAAGGCCCTCGAACTGAGCGACAACTTTCATGTGTTCATCCAGCTGTCGGCCGATTTCAACGCCTATACCTACAGCTACAAGCAGGACGACTATGACGTGGTGATCTACGCCCCCGCAGTCGAAATGCTCACCGACGACGCCATGCTGGCGCTGCTGGGCCACGAGATGGGACACGTCAAGGATCGCGCCATCCTGAACGGCCTTATCCTGGCAGCCGACTTCGAAGCCCGCAACACCAGCACGAACGCGGCGACGCATTCGCCTTTCTATGACAAGGTATTCAACGAGCTGCCGCCATCGCTGCGTGGCTCGCTGGCCGCGTCCGCACTGGAACTTGTTTCGGAAAAGGCCACCATCGAGTCGTTCGAAAACAGCGCCCAGGCAAGCGACTTTCAGCGCAACTGCGAGCTGACCGCCGACCGCGCCGCAGCCATCGTGACGGGCGACGCCCAGGCGCCGCTCGCGCTGCTGTCAACGCTGGCTTACGGCTCCAAGGCCCTGAGCTCGGAGTTCAACGTCGAAGAGCTCATCAAGCAGGTGCGTTCGGTGCTGGCCACCAGCGCCTCGCTCGAAGAGGTAGACTCGATTGCCTCTGAACAAGGCTCACACCCTTTCAGTGTTTTGCGCCTGGTTGAGGTATCTGACTACGCGGCCTCAAAGCCATTCTCGAGTCTCAAGGCGCGCCTGAACCAGAACGCCTTCGGCAAGGAAATCGAAATCTTCACCCGCATCGTCGAGGGCACCGCCATCATGGCTTCGAGCTACAAAAAGTACCTCGAAGAAAAAGCGGATACGGACGACACCCTGGTCCGTCTAAAAACCAAAGACAGCTTCACCAGCCAGCTCTCGCGTTACGGCAAGGGCTTCAGCCAGCTGGGACTGCAGATCTTCGCGCAAATCGCGGCCTCGCCCCTGGCGGCTCCGAATGACGCCTTGTTTGACCAGCTGATCGCCAAGATCAAGGCCGACAAGGAGGATATCATTAAAGGTTTACTGGCCCCGTCGGTTGCCGATCTTCTGAAAAAGAAGATCGAAGCGGCAAAGCAGGTCGACGAGCAAACTGAATTGAAAGCCAAGCTCAAACAGATTCAGGACCTCGCCGATACCAAAGACACCAAGCCCGATACAAAGCCGGAATCAGGTTCTGATCGCTGAAGTAGTGGAGAACAAGAGGGACGTTACACGGCCGGACACTTCGCTCACCCGAAGCTCAGTCCGGCCGTGCCTCATTCACACGAATGGCGATCGCCCGTTTGGCTGCCGGCGGGCTGGAGCCGGCCCCCTGCCAAAGCCTGAGTCGGAGTTGGTATTTACCGAATTCGGCCAATTTGCTGCAGCCAAGATCCAGCCGATAGAACCGCGCAGATTCGACTTGGACCGCCTTAGCTCCGCACGCCTCCGGCCCATGCCATTTATGGCTTCGTGTGCTATAGATTGAACAACCATGCCAGGCGAATTGCGTACCCGTGAGCTCATCGACGGGGTCTTCATCGTTACCCACACCGTCGACGACTGCCATGATGGCTGGCGCGCGGATAACTTTTTGCGCGACCGTTATCCGCATTTTTCGCGCAACAAGCTGCAAGGGTGGATTGACCAGGGGCGTATTTGCATGGACGGCAAGCGGCTCAAAGCGTCGACTACCCTGCGCCCCGGTGAAGCCATCAAGGTGCTGACCCAGCAAACCGAAGAGCCGCCAGTGGACATCAAATACGGCATTCTTTTCGAGGACGACCACGTGCTGGTGATCGACAAGCCGGGCAACCTGCCTGTGCACCCCGCCGGGAAGTTCCTGTTCAACACGCTATTGATGAGCCTGCGCAAAGACCGCGGCCGCCCTTACCATTTGATTCATCGTCTGGATCGCGAGACCAGCGGCGTGGTGCTCTTGGCCAAGGATCCCGAAACCGCCGGCAGTTTGGTGAAGCAATTTCGCGAGCGCACGACTGAAAAACGCTACTCCGCTATCGTCATCGGGCATCCTCCCGAAGACAAATTTACGGTCGACGCCGATATTGGCTCGGCCAACTCTTTCATTCGGCTCAAAATGCAAGCCTACCCCAAGGGTACGAGCGAGCTGGAAGCGCTGACCCACTTCGAAGTACTTGAACGCGCGCCCAACGGCCTTTCGCTGATTGACTGCGAGCTCATGACGGGCCGCCAGCACCAGAT
>JACQAW010000212.1 GCA_016194725.1 Deltaproteobacteria bacterium | reverse complement strand
ATCAACGTCTTGAGCTCGATTAAAATCGCACTGACCGATTTGCCCGGAGCCCAGGCTCGAAAATGCGCGATATCGGGCATCGTTTCGATATGCAGCTCATGAAAGCCCTGCAATCCCCGCTGGCAGGCCCCACGAAGCGTCGCATTGGAGCTGATGATGATGACGGTCTGCTTTTCCATTCCGTTTCCATCTTACCTCAACGTCACCGGTCTTATCAATGCCCCGAATGGCGCCTTAGACCTGCCTGACGTTCCCATTCCGCGGGCAGCCCGATTTCGAGAAAATATGCGTTGCCATAACCAGGATAATCTTTTTCAAGCTGAGCCTTGATGCGCTCGATGGCGGCGTCAGGCGCCGGCATGCGCGGGTGCTCGCGCGCCACCAGCTTCACCACGTGGCGCAGATACGACTCTTCGCGATCCAGCAGCTCGGCTCCGCCATTGGCTCCTCGCCCTGGATGCACGTACTGAGGATGAAGTGCTCGAATTTCGGCCAGGCGCCTGAGCCACTCGTCGGTTTTTCCAATCTCGAGCCAGCTGTGATGGTTGTTGGCCACCAGATCACCGGCAAACACGTGGTCGTCAAACTCCACCACTACGTGCGCTTCGCTGCAGCCTGCGCCCAGCACATGGGCTTTGACTTTCAGGCCAGCTGCCGCCAGCTCGACGGTCCCGGCCCCAAAACTTTCAACCACGGGCGCCACGTCGGGATAATCGGGCTTGTACCGGTCATAAAACCAGTGGTGGCGGTCTTCGTGTATCTCGGGAATCAGCTTGACCACCTGCTCCGAGCTCACCACGCGAATACCGCGCTTTTTTAGTATTTCGGTGCCATTGAACTTGTCTGGGTTGGGATGCAGCACGATGGCCAGTACCGCTTTTTTGCCCGTAACCTTTTCCGCCCAGTCGACCAGCTCGGTGGCCGCCGAAAATAAAAACTGGGTGTCGATCAAAATCAAACCAGTGGGGCCTTCGATCCAGTACGACGAGGTCGAAAACGCCTCGGGTCTGGAAACATAAGTGCCCACCCGCGAGTCGCCGTGCACGAGCACCATTTCAGCGCCGCCCGGCCGCTCCACCGACGCCGGCCTCACGCTCCGGTGACAGCACCCCGCTACCGGAAGCACTACGGCCGCTAAAACCGAAACCATCGCAGTGGCAGCATTTTTCGTCATCCTCTCATTGAATCGCCTGGCCCGACAAAAGTCCACGGCAAGTTTTGCCCAGGCTTGGGACGCGCTGCTCGAAGGCAAAACGCCACCGCCGGGAATCATGCGCCTCGTGGGCCAGCGCTGACAGGCTCGGAACGCGAAGCCCGCTAGGGCGACGGCGACCTAATGTCTTTGCGCTCATCTGTTTCCAGAATGGCGTAGAGCACGGAATCGCGCCACGAGCCGCGCTGTAGAATATTCTGGCGCAGCAGCCCCTCGCGCTTCATGCCTACCTTTTCCAGGCCAGGTCTTCGATCGTGAAATCACGAAGCACCAGCCTGGGCGTGGAAATCATTACCAGGACTTGCCCCGGTGGGGCCGGGCGCTGCGCGAGAGCGTGCCGGTGCCGCCATCAGCAGAGCCAAACGACTTCTTGCGATCCGACGAGTAACCGGCCTTTCTGGGGCGGTCGCCGTAGTTGGGCCGATCGTCACGACGTGGACGGTCGCCATAGCTTGGGCGCTGGTCATCGCGACGCGGACGATCGCCGTAACTCGGGCTGTCGGCGCGCACGACGCGAGTGCCGAAGCTTGAGAGCTGTTTTTCCGCGTACGGCGCGCTGTCGCCGTAGCTTGGGCGATCATCGCGGCGCGGGCGGTCGCCATAACTCGGGCGCCGGTCATCACGGCGCGGACGATCGCCATAGCTCGGGCGCTGGTCGTCGCGACGTGGACGGTCACCATAGCTTGGACGGGCATCGCCGAAACTGGGGCGCGGACGCGTGCCATAGGCCGGGCGTTCACTGCGAGCCGAATTTTCGTCGTAGTCCGGGTAGCGCGGACGCTCTTCGCTGCCGCTGCCAAAGGGACGGGCACCGCGACGACGGGCTTCAGGAGGACGGCGCTCACCGCCCCAAGGACCTGTTGAGCCACCGACGATCGGCGTAGCCAGAGGTTTGACCGAAAAACTGCTCGCGGTCGCGCGAGGTTTTCCGACATTGATGCTGATTTTCGCGACTGGCGGTTTAGCGGCGAATTTGGGCTTGGCGGCGAATTTGGGCTTGGCGGCGATTACGGGTTTTGCCACGAAATCGGCTTCGAGGTCGAACTCCGTTGCTGTTGCCGTTCGCGTTTCGGTTACGGGTTCAGCTTCTGATTCGGTTTCGAAGGCGATGACGGTTTCGGCGGCCATGATGGATTCTTTGCGGACAACAGCGCATTCGACTTCCGGCGCAGCAACAGTTTCAGCAACCGGAACGGAAACTGAAACCGTATCTGGTAATTCAATCGCTTCCGAGATAAAATCAGCAATCGGTTTGACATTCACGATAGGCCGAGCCAACGGCGTCACCATCGGCGCGTGATCCAGAGTGTAGTCAATCTCAGAGCCGCGCCCATAGCGAGGGCCGCGATCACGGCTGCCGCGATCGGCACGCTCATAACCCATACCCAGATCCATCGGTTTGCCCGGCATCTGCATCGAGGCCGACTTGTCGTGATCGACGAAGGTTTCCGCGAACGTGAGCGTCAGAAGACGAGCCGCGATTTCCTGCTTGCTCATGCGTTCAAGCGTGGTCTGCCACGACTCATCAAGCAGGTCTTCGACCTTCTTGTGGCTCTCGACGGCTTGAAAACGCGAAAGCAATCCTGAAACTTTCTTCAGCCCGATGTCGCGGCGAGTGGGCACGGTACCCTGCTCCATCTTGCTCTTGGTCATCTTTTCGATGCGGCCGATAAGCCCCATGTGGCTCATCGTCACCAGGCTTAGCGCCAGGCCCGACTTGCCGCTGCGGGCGGTGCGGCCAATGCGGTGCACGTAGTTGTCGAGCTCGCGCGGAATCGAGTAGTTGA
The DNA here is from genome assembly GCA_016194725.1 of Deltaproteobacteria bacterium. Taxonomy (GTDB): domain Bacteria; phylum Bdellovibrionota; class UBA1018; order UBA1018; family UBA923; genus JACQAX01. The sequence continues at coordinate 450 of JACQAW010000212.1, read as the reverse complement.
TCACGTGCGTAAGATCTTTCACGTCCAGGCCGCGGCAGGCCACGTCGGTGCAAACCAGAATGCTGACCTTGCGGTCGCGAAACGCGCGCATGGTTCGCTCGCGTTGCGTCTGGTCTTTATCGCCGTGCAGGCAATCAACCTTATAACCTCGGCTGGTGAGCAGCGTGGTCAGGTCGGCGACCAGTGACTTCGTCTGGCAGAAAATAAGTCCGTAAAAATCTTCCGATACATCGATAAGCTTGCAAAGCACATCGGGCTTGTCGGCTTCCTTGGCCTTGTAATAAATCTGGCGCACGTTGCTCGACAGCATCTCGGTCTTGTTGACCTGCACCGTTTTCGGGTTTTTGAGAAAGCGGTCGGCCACGCGGCGAACTTCACGGCTCATCGTTGCCGAAAAAAGCCAGGTGTTGCACTCGTCGGTGGGCACCGACTCCAGAATCTTCTCGATCT
>JACQAW010000211.1 GCA_016194725.1 Deltaproteobacteria bacterium | reverse complement strand
CATGACTTCTTTTTCTCAGCCTACCGGCTGATACAGTGAAGCCGCCTGCTGTAAGCGCTTTTCTAAACTAAGCCAGCTAAATCGTAGGTTCGAAAGTTCTGAATCATGGCGTTGTTTCCTTTTTTGGTTTTGGCGGGTTCAAAAAAACCTGCCTACGACGTGGCGAGGCAGGTTTTTTTGAACCCGCCAAAACCAAAAAAGGAACAACCCAATGATCACAGGCTTTCGAACCTACGATTTAGCTCTCGAACTCTACGGCAAATGCGAAACCATCAAAGCAAAGCACCACCTCAAAGACCAGCTCCAGCGGGCAAGCCTAAGCATCGTCCTCAACATCGCCGAAGGCACCGGCAAGCCCTCAAAAGCAGAACAACGGCGCTTCTACAGCATTGCCCTGGGTTCACTCCGCGAAACCCAAGCCATCCTACAAATCACAAAGAATCAGTCCACCTTCGAACTATCGCATCGCCTAGGCGGCCATCTCTACCGCCTGGTCCACCCCGGTAACCCGTGACCCGTTACCTGTTACCCGTGATCGGTACCGGAACCTGATCCGGTACCGGTCCCTGCCCCCGAACCGGATTCGGCCCCTGATACTGAACCCAGCTGAACACCATCCCAAAAGTCGCCAATTCGCTAAACACCCCTGCTGATTATTAATCCAGTCCTTTCCAACAAAATCCTCCGGCCTCCCATTTGCAATAGTACTCACCATGAAAAGATTTTCCGTGCTGAATATCAAGCGCCTCGCAGCCACTTTTCCCCTGCTGCTTCTTGTGAGCTGTCCCGCTCTGGCCGCTCCCCCCAGCGCCGCCGGGTGCAACGAAGCGCTCGCCAAACGGTTTCTCGATCCCATCGAAGTTTCGATGCTCAACGACGCCGACTCCAAAATGCGTTACATGCAATATGAAATCAGCGGCGCCTCGACTGGAAAAGAATCCCGGCTTCTCGTCGACGAACATTGGAATTTCCACTCCAGCGTCGATACCGCGCGCGATGCCATCGAAGATGGCTGGATCAGGATCGGCCCCAAATTCACCATGATGTGCGAAGACATGCAGTCCCTCGAAAAAGCCCGCGCGAGCGCCCAACGAGTTCTTGCCCACTCCCAGTTCGCGCTCACCAAAATGAAGATGAGCGACGCCATCACCCTGCTTGAGGCCGCCAAGAGCGAAGCCGACAAGTTTTGCAACAAAGGCTTCCCGGGCTTGCTGCGCAAAGAGTGGTCCGAAGCGGATTTCAAAGAACTGATTGCCGACAAAACGCTGCAGGCCCTCAGAAAATTCAGCGAGGCCGAGGATGACGCCAGGGAACTTGCGCGCTACCCGGCGTGCAAGGTGGACGAGTCCGCGAAAATCGCCGCAACGGCCGACTCTAAAGTTTTAAATGACGGCGGCAGCGGCCCCAAAGCCCTGGAAGGAGCAGCCGGTTCCAGGCAGGTCAGCAACTCGTACGGCAGACGGCCCGCGTTTTAAAGACCGCAGATTTTGAGAGTATTGGTCCTTGCCGCTTCGGACAGGACCTGGGCGCTGGCCTTGATGGTCCGGTTCTGGGTTGCATAATCAACCCCGACCAACCCGAACCGCGGCTTAAAGCCTTCGATCCATTCCCAATTATCAATCAACGCCCAATGCAGATAGCCGCGAATATCGGCGCCATCCTGCCTTGCATTGGCCAGCTCGCGCAGGTGGTCGCACAGGAACTGGCGGCGCATCGTATCTTTTGCGTCGGCAATGCCGTTTTCGGTGATATAGATGGGCCAGCCGAAGCTCGCGGCTTTCATCAAGACCTTGTAGAAACCGTGAGGATAAATTTCCCAGCCCAGGTCGTTGAGCGGCGCTCCCTGCTTGACCATGATGTCGAACTTCTCGGGCGAGGCCAGATCGACCTTGATCAGGTCGCGGGTGTAATAGTTCACGCCCAGAAAATCGAGGGCGCCTTTGAGCTCGGGCCATTCCGCGTCGTAATGAGCGACGAAAGGAACATCAAGGTAGATGTGCCCGGTCTGGATGGAACGCAGAATCTGGCTGTTCCAGAAGTTGTCGATCCAGCTCGCGACCAGCGGATCGATGATGTTCCACCACGTATTGCCTTCGAACACGCGCATATGATGCGCGAAGCCGACTTTGGCATTGGGGTAAAAGGCGTGAATCACGCGATAGGCCCTGGCGTGCCCTTTCAGGAAATTACCCAGCACGTGAGCCGCCTTCTTGACGTCGGTTTTACCCGGCGGCGTGAGGCCGACGATATAGCCCGTCAGCACCGTGACATTGGGCTCGTTGACCGTGAGCCAGAAGTCGACCAGGTCGCCGATATTGGGCACGACCACTGCGGCATACGCGCCAAACCACTCCGACATCGCGTCGTTGCTCCAGCCCCCCTGATTGGCGGCCCAGATTGGATTGGTGAAATGGTGCAAGGTCACGAAGGTTTTGAGACCGTGATCGCGCGCCGACTGCAGCACCTCGCGATAATGCTGAATTTCGACATAGTTATAGACGCCCTCGGTGGGCTCGATGCGCGACCACTCGATCGACATGCGAAAGGCATTGTGGTTCATCGACTGCGCCAGACCGAAATCCTGCGCATAGCGATGATACTCATCGTCGGCCAGACCCGCCATATCCGCGGTCTTTCCGGCCTTTTCCCAAAGATAATAATCGTTGTTGTAGTTACCGCCCTCAACCTGGTGCGCGGCGGTCGCGGCCCCCCATAGAAAGCCAGCCGGAAAGGTGATCGGCTGCGGTCGGCGCGGCGCGGCTGCGACGATAAAGAGAGCCGAGACAAGAAGACCCATGAACAACAACAATT
>JACQAW010000153.1 GCA_016194725.1 Deltaproteobacteria bacterium | reverse complement strand
GCTGGCATTCGCGCTCGCGGCAAAAGCTCCGCCACCGGAGCCGACGCGGACATTCTGGCTCTGGGTCTCGCCCCCGCCCATCAGCACGCGCGTGCCCGAACGGTCAGGCAGGCGGCCCTCGGCGTAGCTGCCCTCCATTTTGCGCTCCAGGCGTTCGGTGCGCTCCGCCCGATACTCGGCGCGCTGCTCGGCCTTTTGCTCGGCACGTGCCTCCGCGCGCTGCTCCGAGCGCTCGTTGCGTTCGCTGCGTTCGTTTTTTCGTTTTTGGTAATAGCCGGTGAACTCGTCGTAAATCTGCGCCTGCTTGGCGGCGTTGAGCTTGTCGATCTGGTCGCGCGTTTGCGGCGGCACGATTTTTTCGGTGATCTGCTTTTTCACCAGCGACTTGTCGGTCACGGCGGCGGTCACCTCGACCGAGGCTTTGGACAGCAGCCCGAAGCCTTTTCGATGGTTCTTGGTCGACAGAATGATCGCCTCCGGCCCCAGCTCCGCTTTGACCAGATTCAGCGCCTCAGCCATCGTTGGCGCTTCAAACTTCTTAACTTGCATAGCTCAACCTCACCGTTGCAAAGGACTTGATAGGAATATTGCTCGAAATCTCGTTGTGCGAGAGCACGACAAGATGGGGAATGAACTTTTCAACTAATAGTCGTAACTGCGATCTGATGATCGGGCTCACCAGCAGCACGGCCTGCGAGTTGATCATCACCATGCGTTCGGACTGGCTGTTCAGCTCTCTTACGAGATTTTGCACGAAGTTCGGATCCAGCGACAGCTGCGGGCCCTGATCGGTCTGAATCACGCCCTGGGCGATCTTCTCTTCGATCGTGCGGTCCAGCGTCAGCAGCGGCAGCTCGCCCTCGGGATTGAGCAGCTTTTTGGTGATCGAGCGCCCCAGCGAAGCGCGGCAATACTCGGTCAGAATACCTGCATCCTTGTTGTGCCCGGCGTGGTCGGCCAGCACTTCCATGATCGTGCGCAGGTCGCGAATGCTGACAGCTTCCTTCAGCAGATTCTGGCAGACCTTCAACATCACGCCCACAGGCAGCAAATTCGGAATAAGCTCTTCGACCACTTTCGGGTGGTTCTGCTTAACCACGTCGATGAGGTTCTGCAGCTCCTGACGCCCCAGCAGCTCCTGCGCATGCTTGCGAATGAGCTCGGTAAGATGGGTCGCGATGACCGTCGACAGATCGACGACGGTATAACCCAGGTAAGCAGCCTGGTCTTTTTGCTTGGCCGTAATCCAGATCGCCGCAAGGCCGAAGGCGGGTTCCACCGTCGCCACGCCCGAGATGCGTTCGCCCACGTTGCCCGGGTCCATGGCCAGCAGATGATCGACCATCAGCTCGCCCTGCCCGATCTGCACGCCTTTGAGCTGAATGACGTACTCTCCTGGCTTGAGCTGCAAGTTGTCGCGAATTCGCAGCGGTGGAATGATGACGCCCATATCCAGCGCGAACTGTTTGCGAATGTGCGTGATGCGTTCGAGCAGCTCGCCATTCTGGTCGGCGTCGACAATTGAAATCAGGCCGTAACCCACCTCGAGCTCCAGAATGTCGACGGGCAAAAGGCTCTCGAGCTTTTCTTTCGCGGGCTTGAGCTTTTCGACTTCCTCGCGCTTGGACTTGGCAAACTTGGCGGCTTCTTCTTTTTTATTGAGCCGGTAAGCCAGCGCGCCCGTGCCAATGGCCATGACCAGGAACGGCAGCGTGGGTAGTCCAGGCACGAGCGCCATGACCAGCATGACCAGCGAAGCCACGGCGACCGCCTTGGGCTGTGCCAAAAGTTGAACTGAGAATTCTTTGCCTAGGCTACCACCCGACGCGGTGCGCGTGACGATCATACCAGCCGCCGTCGAGATGATGAGCGCCGGAATTTGCGTCACTAAACCGTCACCCACCGTCAAAAGCGTGTAGATGCTGGCCGATTCCTCGAGCGACTTGCCGTTTTGAATCGTGCCGATGATGATTCCGCCGATTATGTTCACGAAAACAATCATGATTCCGGCTATCGCATCGCCTCGCACGAACTTGCTGGCACCGTCCATGGCGCCGTAAAAGTCAGCTTCACGAGCAATCTCTTGCCGGCGACGGCGGGCCTCTTCTTCGTTGATCACTCCTGCATTGAGGTCGGCATCGATCGACATCTGCTTGCCGGGCATGGCGTCCAAGGTGAAACGGGCCGCGACTTCAGCCACGCGGCCGGCGCCTTTGGTGATAACTATAAAATTAATAATCACCAGAATAATGAACACGATGATGCCAACGGCATAGTTGCCGCCGACCACGAATTCACCAAAGCTTTTAATTACATTGCCGGCTGCATCAATTCCGCGATCCGAGCCGTGCAGCAAAATAAGTCGGGTCGTGGCCACGCTCAAACTCAGGCGAAACAACGTCGTCACGAGCAGCAGCGAGGGGAAAACGCTGAAGTCCAAAGCTTTGGCGGTGTAGACCGCTGTGAGCAAGAGCACCAGGCTCAGCGCGATGGACATCGATAACAGGATATCCATCAGAAAAGCGGGGAGCGGCAAAACCATGACGATCAAAATCGCCACGACACCCAGCGCAACCGCCATATCCGAGTTGCCTGTGGTCTTCAGGAGGAAGTCCATGAAGCCGCCGGCTTCCGTCGTTCCTGTCCCGATAGTTTTGGTTTTGACTGCTTCTGCCACTAATAAATCCTTTTAATATCTGCCCTCTTCCTGAGAGCAGCCTTCGTCATGAAGGAGTGGAAACTCCGAGCTTTCTACCTTTCAACTTGTACACGTAGGCCAGAATTTCGGCGACCGCATGATACAGCGAACGCGGGATCATCTGCCCTACCTTCACATGCTTATACAAAGTCCGGGCCAACGGCTTGTTCTCGACGGTAGGTATTCCGTGCTCCCTCGCGATGGCCTTGATTCGCTCGGCAAGATAGTCCCCACCCTTGGCGATAACCTTGGGCGCAAATCCGTTTTCAGCGTCGTAAATAATCGCCACCGCGATGTGCGTCGGGTTGGTGATGACGACGTCCGCCTTGGGCACCGACTTCATCATGCGCTTGCGGGCAGCGTCGCGCTGAATGGACCGAATGCGCGCCTTGATCTGCGGATCCCCTTCTCGCTCTTTCAACTCCTGCTTGGCTTCGGCCTTCGTCATCATGGCCTGCGAACGGAACCTGCGCCACTGAATCCAGTAGTCAAAAACAGCCGTACCCAGCAGCAAGATGCCCACGACGCTGAAGGCCCGTATCGTGGTCTGGCCCACGTAGATCATGAGCTGCGGCACGCTGTAGCCGATCACGCCCGGCAGGTTGTCGATCTGGTTCTTGATCGCCGTGTAAATCGCCGCCCCGATGACGCTTACTTTAAGAAACGATTTAAACGACTCCGTCACGCTCCTGAACGAAAAAAGGCGCAGCAGCCCGCCAATGGGGTTCAGCCGCGAAAAATCGGGGCTCAGCGTCTCGGTCGTGAAAAGAAAACCCGTCTGCGCCACCGAAACCAGTACCCCCAGTACCAGCGAGGAACAGACTATCGGCATGACCGACAGGATAATCACGCGGCCGCAGCGCCAGAAAATCTCGGTAAAAGCCGTCCACGAGTCCATATCCATGGGACGAGTAAGGTCCTTGGCGAAAATGTCCTTCATCAGCTCGGTAATTTCTTTGATGAAGTTTCCCGACAGCGCGTAAAGCGCCAGCATCACGCCCAGCAGAGCAATGGTGGCCGAAAGCTCGCGGCTCTGCACCACTTGGCCCTGCGACCGCAACTCGTCCAAGCGGTGCTGGCTGGGCTCTTCTGTTAAGTCGTCTAAATTTCTTTCTTCGTAATCAGCCACTGAACAGCCTCATGAACCGCACCAGCTCGGGCGCGTAGCTGTCAAAGGCCCCACCCACCATATTGATGAACCCGGGCAGGCTCACGATCACCACCAGCAAACCCACCAGGATGTTGGCGGTAAAACTGACCGCCATGACGTTCAT
>JACQAW010000152.1 GCA_016194725.1 Deltaproteobacteria bacterium | reverse complement strand
CCAGTTCCCAACAGGCTTCTGAGCTGGGCAACCTGCTGAATTGCCTGAGCCAGAATGGACGCAAGCAAAGGCAGATCGCCGCCGAAGAAATCTGCCCGCGCTGGTCTCGGGATCACCAGCGTCAGGCCGAGCATGAGAGCGAGTATTATTCTTTTCATTGCTCTTACTCCTTCATTTGTATCTTATCGCCTGGAACCTTCGTCAGCCCTTGACTGCCATTCGGATAATTGTCCGCAAGCCAGTGAATGACCTGCGCAAGATCCTTCTCGGGAAATGCTACTCTCGTATCAGCGAGAAGCGCGTTGTCGGATGCATCGCTCGTCGCCAGCCAATACTCTACAGGCGTCGGGCACGCGCGAATCACGGTACGAGCGTCGTTCGCCATCAGAAATGCTTCGGAGTATTTTCCCTTGGCCTGCCGGAGTGATGAAATCAGCGCCATTTCCTGGTCGTTGAGCTTCAGAATTTTCCGGATCGGTTCAAGGTCTCCCCGTTGCATCAGAATGAATTTCGTCGCGGTATTCGATAAAATCGCACTTCCGATAGAACTCGCGACGATCTCTTCCAACCCCTGTGTGATGAACGTGATGCCGGAGCCCGTTTTTCTGAGAGTTCGCACGCAATATTCCATGAAATTGCTCGACGCCTGGCTTTTGAGCAGTTCCCAGCATTCATCCATGAGAATTTGCTTACGCCGGCCTTGTATCGCGTCGTCCTTTGACTCAACTCGTCCCAGAATAAAGTCGGTTATGATGAGGATCATCACGCTTTGCAAGTCGGGGTAGCTCGACAGACCCTTGAGATCGAAAACCACGACATCTGAATGAAGATCGAGCCCATTCTCCCCGTCGAGCAGCCGTCCATAGGGTCGGTCCCCGGTCCAAGGGTAGAGCATTCGCGAGAACTGGCGAAGCCTTTCATCCTTGGATTGCGCGAGGGCAGAGTTCAGCTCCGATAGTCTTGGCGTCCTGTCTCCGTTTTTCTTGTAGAGTGCGAGTACACTTTCCTCCAAAAGGCTCTTGTCGAGCTTCGGAAGCTTTTCGCCGTCGGTATCGGTCAGAACATTTTCGAGGAGGGCCAATAGAAATTTGATCTTCTGCGGTGATGGCTCGACCTGGCCGGGAGCCAGCTCGAACGGATTAATTACCCTGCACGCCTCGCCCGCACGCGGCGGACTGATCTCGATATACTGACCACCCAGGAACTCGCACAGCTTCCGATACGACCCCCCAATGTCGATGATATAGGTCAGGGGATTTTGCGAAACGTATTGCAGCAGCACGAGATTGTTGAGAAAGCTCTTGCCCGCACCGCTCGATCCCGTGACCAGCGCGTTGTAGTTCGGAAGCCTGGAGTCGAAAGGATCATAGCTCACGAGCCCCTGCTGCCTATTTCGGAAAAGGCAAACCGGCTTTGCGTCTTTCTCGCGGGGACCGCTGTACGGCTCATAGAGCGGCAGAAAGTCGGCAAGGTTGTCAGTTTTTACACGTTTGAGGCGCACTGCCCCGATGTTTCCCGCCGGAAGGAGCGTCTTCCACACTTTGAAGCCCGCGACTGTTTCAGCAAGCCCCTCGGCACCATTCAATTCGCGGATCGTGGCGAGAACCGTCTTTGTCCTGGCGTCCAGCTCATCGACCGACTCCGCTCTGAGCAACACAGCGAGCTGGAAATAATAAATCTTCTGTCCCGTGTTAATCAGCTCTCGCAGCAATTCCTCAGTCGATTGCAGCCTCGCCTCGCTTTCAAGGTCAGAGGCGCGTCCACCTTGCGTCGCTGACATCGAGTGGGCCATGCGCCGACGGGCCTGAAGGCTTGCCAGCTCCTTGGACTGTTCCGGAACCTGAACATGGACATGAAGCAGCTGCGGAAACGGAAGCTGCATCAACCGCGAAACCAGTCCCGAGTGAGTGTATTCGGGCAGGGTCTTGAGCGTCAGAACGCGATGGTAAACGCCATCCATGAAAAACGCGTCGTAGCCTTGCACAAGGTCCGAGAACACTAGCTGTTCCCGAGGAGAGGGCAACGCGAGAGCCTTCACGCGTACCAACTCATCCGGAGCGAATTCCTGTTCCCGATGGGTCGCATTCAGCCTTGGCGCATCGGTGTTTTTTGCACGCTTCGGATTCAAAAATCGGAACAACAGTGTCCAGAGGTTATCGCCGGAGATTGCTTCCACCGAGAGACCATTCGCCTCAAGGCGCTCGCGTAGGTTCTCTGCAACCTGGCGCAGATCGCGTTCAGCGGTGTCGTGTTCATTCTTCTTGATCGCCTGAAATTTCTTCGGCGTGGCGAAAAATGATTTCAGGAGCCTGCCCGGACCAGCTTTGCCCAGCAACTCAAAGCGGCGATAAACGAACGCGTACAGGGTCGGTCTGAGCAGTCCGCCGGACTCCGCCTCGGCCTTCAAGCGTTCGATACGGCCATCACCAACCCACGCCACCCACGAATTCTTGCTCCGAAGACGCTCGTGCGCGTTGATGGTTTCTGCGAAGTCGGAGTTAAGCTCCGAAAGAAACGAGATTTCGCATCCATCAGGAAGGCTGTTGAGCATGGCACGAAGGCCGCCGGTCAGTCGATTAACCTGATCCACGTCCCATGTTTCGATGGAAAGCCCGCGAAGGCGAAAGCCCAGAGCGAGACTCCCGTCACCAAGTACGGTCAGGTCATCCATGAAGTCCCAATATGGAAGCTCGCGTGCGAGCGGGATTTCTGCTTTATATTCGGAAAACTGTGTGTAAGGCCGGGCTCGTTGTTTTGTGTTCATAACTTTACCTCGTCATTCATTGGCTGAAATGGTTGATACGGGCGGTACTCCACGTCTGTTGCGCCGGCGGATAAAACGCCAGCCGACCAGAAGTGTTCGCCGGCGTGTTGCAGGTAGTTGTCAGGCTTGCCGCGCTTTAGGAAATACAGCGCTGCCGCGAGGGCAGCCGTTCCGAGCCATACCAGTGGAAACTTCAGGCGCGTTTGCCCGAAAATTAGATTACTCAGCGCAAGATACAGAAAGATCAAAAGCAGGTCGCCGAGTTCGAAACCAAAGAGCCTTGCCTTTGTTTCGAGCGCTCGCGGAACCTTGGATACAAGAAGACTCATGATCAACCTCCAATATTGAGGTTTGATGGTCATCGGCGCAGCCGTCAGTTCAGGGTAGGCACAGGAATGTCCGGGGGAACGCTAGTGATCGTTATTGCTTGTGCGTTCGTTGCGAGGTCAACGCAGTGCTCCGTGGTGTCGTTTCAAACGGGGCCATCGTGTGTGCCTCAATTCATCGGGTCGTTGACAAGATCTGCTAAATACTTAAAAAATAAAGGATGGGTCGAATTCAGCTCAATGTGTTTTCTCATTACAGCTCGTACGTGATCTCAGCATTGATGCTAGGAACGGTCATTTATAGCTGGCTCACCCTTAATGGTCATCCGCCAGTCGACGAGGGCACGGGGGCTCATATTTTTCAAATTCTTGCCGTTCTTCAAGCACCAGTTATTATCTCGTTTATTGCTTCTGCCAGGGATAAATCGATAAGGCGACTCGCGCCCATCGTTGGTCTCCAAGTTTTGTTTTGTGCAGGCGCTTTTCTAGCGCTTTATTTGTCGCCGCTAGCGTAGTCAAAACCTATGAAGCTGAATCCCCATCTCTCATTCAACGGCCAATGCGAAGAAGCCTTTCAATTTTATCAACGCTGCCTCGGCGGCAAGATCGTCGCGATGCTTCCGTATGGAGACACCCCGATGGCCGAGCAAGTGCCGCCCGACTGGCGTAAGAAAATCATCCACGCAACGCTCGATCTCAGCGAGGTTCGGCTGACCGGCGCCGACGTCAGCGACGACCAGGGGTATCAACGACCACAGGGCTTCTCCGTCTTACTTAGCCCTGCAACAGCAGCGGAAGCCGACCGCGTCTTCGCGTCACTTTCTGAAAACGGAACAGTACAGATGGCGATTCAAGAAACTTTTTGGGCGCAACGGTTCGGCATGGTGGTCGATCGCTTCGGAGTTCCATGGATGGTTAGCTGCGGAAATCCGGCTTGACGCTTTGACGCCTCTAGCTCGCTATCCTTCCAAGCCCACCAGTTGAGCAACTCCGGTTTACGTTTTGCGCGTGGAGTTTCCACAGCGTAGACAACGCACCGAAGAACGTAAAGCATGCAACGCTCGTTTACGCCCGTCAGCTTTCGCCAGCGATCATAATCGCGTTCAGAGTCGGCTCCAACCAAATCGGACGGTCTGTGATATCCAAGCAGACGCAGGTCTCCCTCTAGGGACGCTCCGACTCCCGGTAGATCGCGCAGCCTCTCATATGGCCCGTTCTTCATTTCTTGAACTCAGCAAAGCCAAGGACGTTGCCGTCCGGGTCCTGGACGAAAATCTCTTTCGCGCCGTACGGAGTCGTTCGCGGTGGAACCAACGGTTTGACTGTCTTCAGTGAGGCGAGTGTCTTCTCGATGGAGTCCACGTCAGAGTAAAGGCAGATCGAGCCGACCTTCACATGTTTGGCAACTGCCGGCAAGTCATCCACCATGCTCGGGTGGGTTTGCAGCATGATCTCGGACCCGTCCTTCTGGAGCATGACAAACCCAAGCTTTCCGTTGTGGGGTACCTCGACGGTTTTTTCGTATCCCAGGACATCAGTCCAAAACGGCAGACTTTCTTCGATACTTGCGACGCAGAGAATGGGCGTCGTCTTCGTGATTTTCATATGATTCCTCTCCAATATGCAGACGAATACCGGGAACCGTGCCCCGCCGTCTTGAACAAATCCGACATCTTTTATTGCGCCGCAAAAAACTCGGCCGGAGTCCGTCCGGAAAATGCCTTAAAGTCGCGAATCAGATGGGACTGGTCCGAATACCCACCATCAAGCGCAAATTGCGTCCAGTCCAACGAGGTCGCCGCTCGAGCCGTGCGAACAAGGTGCTCGAAACGAACCACTCGCGCAAACGCTTTTGGCGAAAGGCCAATGTCCCGCGCGAACTTCCGTTCGAGCTGGCGCCCGCTCAAGCCTGTCCCTTTTTCAAGAGCAGCCATCGCGACGGCGCCGCGCTCGCGTTGAATCAATCGGACGGAGAATTGAACATAGGGATCGAGCCCAAGGCGCCAGCCGAACTCCTTGAGTAGATAAGACTCCAGATAAGAAATGCGAGCGCGAGTGTTGGCGAGCGTTGCAAGCCGGTCCCAAACTTCGGCTCCGGCCTTACCCCAGAAGCATTCGAGATCGGCGGTATCATCAGTGCACTCGGCCGCGTTAAACTCGAGAAACGGCTGACATCCACCGGGCCGAAAACGAACTCCCAACAGATCCACTTGCCCGGCCATCCCGACGAGAACCGGCCTGCTCATCGTCCCCACAACATAAGCCGGCGACCTAGGCCTCAGATCGCCGAAGTCGAAGATGATGTCGATGCAACCGTCAGGAAGGACGCGGTGGGTGTCGCCACTTACCGGGGACTGAAGCGACGTACCCATGCTCCAAAAACACCCAATGTGACTCTTGAGCGCCAATTGAGGCGGGTATTCCTGGTAATTCATGGCCTCGCCGATCCGCGCGACTGAAGTAAGTCCCACAAATTTCCATAAAGGTCTTTGAACACAGCGACAGTGCCGTACTCTTCCTCCTTCGGAGGACGAACGAACTCGATACCGCGCGATCGGAATAGTTCATAATCGCGCCAGAAATTGTCGGTTTCTAGAAAAATGAAAACGCGGCCTCCTGCCTGATTACCAACGCTTGCAAGCTGTTCAGGTGTCGTGGCCCGAGCGAGTAACAGCGACAGACCTGCCCCAGACGCGACGCGGACCCACCGCTTCCCGTTGCCGAGGTCGGTGTCTTCAATCAGGCCAAAGCCGAGCTTTTCGACAAAGAATGCGATCGCTTCGTCGTACTCGCGAACAGTTAAAGCAAATTGACTAATCCGCATCACGTGCCGCAAGCTCTTTCAAAGCTGGTGTAAGCCTCAGAGCAAGGCCCCGATCTGGGGCTTCAAGTTCTTCTATGAAGATATCGGTGACGGCTGAAAACGCTCTCTCAAGCTCCTCAACTTGCAGGGAGCGCACGAGACCAGCTTCCAGTCTCGACTTCAGTGTATCCGGCAAGCGATCCACTCCTCGCCCCTGTCTCTCCGGTAGGTCGTGGCGCAGGCAACACAGCGAAATCACCTGATCCCTCATCCCGCTAATCATGTATTCGGCGCGCCAACCCTGTCCCCGCCGAATGCAGCCGCGAACGTGCAGGGCATAAAGCCAAGCCCACCCGATCACCACATCGCGTTGCATCGGCGGATCATGAGAAATCGAATTGGCCGCTCCAAAAACCAACTTAAAAGTCGGGGCGCGGGCTCCAAACTCCTTCTGTGGAACGAATGCGAGGTCCACTTGCAGTGTGTTAGCCAGGAAAAACACCCTGTAGATCCAGCTTCCACTCACAACGTCCAGGTGATGAAGGGCACCGTGGGCGCCATACATCCGATCGGTGTAGTCTTTTAGGATGCCGGCCATCTGGTCGGCGTTTCGAACAGCAAAGGCAAGGTCAATGTCGGACCACCGATCTTGCCGATCGACGCTTGCCGAGCCCGTAATCGCGCAACTCACGATTCGGCGATCTTCCCTGGAGGCAGCGATGATTTCCGCACGGATTTTCTCGCGCTCATCGGGCTTAAACATGTCCGACCCGCTTCTCAAAACACCAAAATGGACCTTTTCGAAACTGAACTATGCCAGCCCGCTTGTACCCGATTTTTTCGTAGACAGCCAAAGCAGCAGGATTCCCGGTAAACGCATCCAAACGAATCGTTCGGATGCCCTGATGCATGGCTTCCTTCTCGATGTGGCTCATGAGGGCCCTGCCCAAGCCCCGGCCTTGAAAGTCGGGACTGACCATCAGCCGATGAATAATTCCGATAGGTGGCTCTTCGAGCCCCCAGTCGATCGAAGCGTATGCTGGGTCTTGAACATCGTTGAGTGTTACGCACCCTGAGAGCTGTCCGCCAGACTCGCAGACGTAGATTGTTCGTGACTGGATGTCCTTCTCAAGAAGCGTTTTATCTGGATAGATTTCGTCCCATTGGTCGATGCCGTTCTCGCGCATCCTTTGGATGCACTTCTGGATGAGCTGGATCAAAGCATGAAGGTCCCGTTGCTCCGCTCTACGAATAATGGACGCGACATTCATGCTCGTGCCGAACCCCTCGCTCTTGGCCCACGTTTCTTTGCAGGCTTCACGGACGACTTCTTCTTGGTTGTTTTCTTCGCTGATCTTTTGGCAGCCCTGTCGGATGCATGCTCCCACGCCAATTTCAATGCCCACGCAAAATCTTTTGGATCAACGAAATCCAGTTGGGCCTTCGTTGCGCCGGCGCGTCCCCAGGCATTGTCGATTTGGGCAAAACCTTCGCCATCAATTGAGAGAACCTGGCGCTGTAACTCAGGACTCAGCATGAGGTTCACTTCATTCTTGTCGTGCCAAACCGTCGCGAACATTCTGCCGAAAGCGACAAAAGCATCACTTCCAAAATGATCTTTTTCAGTGACACCCTCCAGGCTTCTAGCCATTTCGCAGGCGGTTCGGGTGTTGATCTTCATCACCAAACTCCTGGAATCAGCCGTTTGGTCCGCGAAGCGTAGTCGCGGTAAGCGCTGCCAAATTTGTCGATCATCATCTTCTCTTCCGGACGAAGGCGAAGAGCGAACATCAGAGTAAAGGTGACGAGAGACGCAGGACCCGCAATCCAGTTTGGTAGAAGAAACGCTTGCGCGAGCGCGTACAGATAGATCGCGGCGTACATCGGATGCCTGATCCGCCCATAAACTCCCGAGCTGATGAGCTGGTGTCCGTCACGAACTTCAAGCGTCATGGACCAGTTCGTGCCCAAATCCGCATGAGAGCGGTAGAAGAGCCAGAAGTTCAGTCCAAGGCAGGCGACTCCAGCGCCAAACATCATGGGATGAAGCGGATAATTCGCGAAAGACAAAAACGGCGTGGCGATCGAGAGAATCGGCAAAACGAATATCCCGAGAGACATGAGCGCCAGCAAAACAACCTCAAGCGTGCCCTTGCGGCTATCAACCACCGGTACTTTCGCGCTCCGGCCGTCGTGCGGAACGCGGATTGCGACCGTCACGATTATTCCCGCGATAGTGAGCGCCTTTCCAAACCATGGATTGAGAATCATCGACATCATTCCTTCTATTGGTAGACAGCCTCAAGCCGATGGCCGTCCAGATCGAAAACGAAAGCCGCGTAGTAGGTCTCACTATACTGAGGACGCGGGCCGGGTTTTCCATTGCAGCGGCCGCCTGCGGCCAGAGCCGCCGCATGAAACTGGTCCACCGCACCGGGATTCGGCGCCACAAGTGCCAGATGAAATCCGAGCCCCGCCGAAAGGCGTTCGCCATTTTCTTCGAACAAAGCGAGACCATCAT
>JACQAW010000151.1 GCA_016194725.1 Deltaproteobacteria bacterium | reverse complement strand
GCGATTTCCGTGCAACTCCTCAAAATCGGGGGTATCGAAAATAATTATGAAATTTTTGACAGCAGAGAAATCAGAGGGGATTTTCGCCTGATATTTCTCATGACAAGAAGTTGACTGTAACGTATATGTGACTGCTCGTATGTCGAAGGGAAGATGGAAAAAATCCGAGGAGCAGCTCGCAAAAGAGGCCTACGCTGTCCTGATCCGCCATGAAAAATCATCACGCGCGCACTCGAAGCCTGATCTCGTTGGTCGCCTAAAGCGGTACCAAGTCTACGCCGACTTTCTCAAGCTCTGCGTGGAATACGACGACTCCGCCGACCTCGAAGCCTTGCGTCGCGGCCTTTTGTTCGTGGTCCGCGCCCAAGGCGCTAGCAGCGTCGCCCATCGCGCAGGCTTCAGCCGCATGTCGCTTTACCGGATGCTGGCGAAGGGCGGAAACCCGCGCCTAAAGAACCTCATCGCGCTCTTTCGCGCCCTGAACATGCACCTCTGGCTCGTCGATGCCAGCTTCGTCAAGACCCGCGAGCGGTTCACTCGGCCCAAGGACCAGCCCTTTACTTGGGACATGGTTTCGTCGGGTCGCAGGATCAAACCGAAGATTCGCTACTCGAAACGGCCGGGATTGACCTATTGAGCCGCTGGGCGACCGGCGCTCGGAAACTATCTGCCTTGATAGTCATGGTCCGGATCGAAACCAAGGGGTTACCGATTCCAGTGAAGATCGCTAGGATCGGAGCCTTCATTTGCCTCACGCTTTTTAGGATCTTCACAGGCAACCCGTATAACGTCCTTCATAAAATGTTTGGGGACGCTGTGGAGCTATATGAGCTTCTTCCGAGAAGCCCAGTTATTCGAAAGCTTCGACCAAAGCTACCAATAAAGGAAAGCGCATACCTTGAGATAGAAGGCGTCATTTCACTTCTTCAATTCGTTGAAGGAAAGCCCTACCAGAATGCAATCTGGCTTCAGCTATTCGCAGGTATGAGGGTCGGAGAAGTCCAGGCGCTTCGCTGGGAGGACGTTGATCTTAAGAACGGGATAGTCCATGTACGTCGAACCTATCTTCGAAAGGAAAAGCGGTTTCAGGATCATCCTAAGGGGAAAAAGTGGCATCGGGTAAAGATGCCGCCGGAACTCTGGGAATTGCTGAAAGTCGAAGCGAAGAAAGCCAGAAGTGAGTTTGTTGCGACTTCCACCGGGTCGTCATTCCTGGGCTATCGAAGCTACGCAAAAGCGTTGCAGAGGTACTGTCATCAAGCAGGCGTTCGAGTCATTACTACCCACGGTCTGAGGCATTCCACGTCTGAGCTATATATGGCTCATGGCGCGACTCGCGATGATTTGAGAATCTTGTTCGCTCATTCGAGCAGCAGCGTCACCGACCGCTATGTCCACGATCAGGGCCGGCGATTGGATGAGGTAGCGAACAATGTGGTTCTGTTTCAGCGAAGGGCGGCCAGCGGTAGCGAAAAAAATGTTCCCGAAATGTTCCCAATTTCGAATTCGGCACAGTCCGCCATCAAATCAGTTCCAGCAGCGAATCAGTAAGTAGCTGGAATTTATAAGAATGGCGGATTCGGCGCTGCGCGCTGATTCCGTCTTAAACTTGAGTGGTTGCAAAATCGTGTGCCTGGGATGTGTCTTCGTTCAGTGACATCGAGTGATCTCGGAGCGGGTTCGATTTCTCTTGGAAGAAAAGGGGAGGCGGAACTTGTCCGCCTCCAACGATCTCTTTTGAGCGATCGAAAATCTCCAGAGCCTCGGTTGCGCCACTGACCTCGATGCCGGCGAGTCTCACGTAATGCTGCATAGTCTTGAGCTCTTTCCATCCGCATATCTTCATCACCTTGGCCGCCTCGACCCCTTGCCGTAGCATCTGGGTCGCAAAGCAAGCGCGCAGTGTATGAGCGCATAATCTCCATGAGCTTCTGGCTCATGGGAACCTGCCGCCAGGTGCCGGCCTTCGTCGATTTCGTCTCTCGCATCCGGCAGTTGTAGGATTTCGTGATCGAGAGAATCTTGTTCTCCCAATCGACGTCCTTCCATTCCAGCGCATAAAGCTCGCCAGAGCGCATGCCGGTGAGAAGAGCGGTTGCCCAGATCATTTTCCAGGGGTGATCGTCATCAAACGCCTTTTGAATTAGCGTCTGAAGCTCCTGGAGCGTCAAAATCTCGGGTTTTTTCTCTTCTCCGCGTTGCAACGCGATATCCATCGTAGGACTTCGGAGCACATTGGTCAGGAGACCGGAGCCGATCCCAAAATCAAATACCGATTTGACGACTTGCTTGAGCTTTTTCCGATGCCCCAGGCTCAACCCCTGCGCCTTCATCTTCTCGAAGATTTCGGCCAGGACATAGCTATTGAGCTGGGCAGCGGGTTTTCTCAGGTAATCGCCAAACCATTTCTTGAGCGATCCCAGGTAGTCGTCGTGATTGATCTTGGAGCGCAGCCCCGTGTAGACCTTGATCTTGAGCTGGTGTTCATACCAGCCGTCGACCAGGTCACAC
>JACQAW010000016.1 GCA_016194725.1 Deltaproteobacteria bacterium | reverse complement strand
GTTTTGTGGCAAAGCCGTATTCATCTCTTTGTGACGCATGCGCTCTGGAAAGGGCGAGTAACGGCAGTTTTGCGGATTGAAGCTGGCGGCAGTCGCACGCTTGCGCACCACGAAAGCCTCGCGAAACTGCTGCTGCGGATCAACCAGCCTGGCGCCGAAAACCTCGGCAGGATTGAAAATAACTCCAAGCTCAATGACATTCTCGGCAAACGTGGCCACCAGCGCCCCGCATTCGCGCGTCAGGAACGTGTAGGCCAGCCCGGCACGCCAGGCCGACTCTTCGCGAAATTTGGCCAGCACCACGCTGGCTTTGGCCTGCTGTTTTTTTCCGACCGGAATCTGAAAAACGACCAGCCACTGCTTGTCGACAAGTTCCGTGGCATAGAAGGGCAACGCCGGCGTCGTGGGCAGCTTGAGCTCGCCCAGAATGTCGAGAGCAAGCGTGGCCAGGGACGAAACCACCGTGTACCAGTGCAGCGCCGGGGCGCCTCCGATTTTTTTTGCCAGATAGTCGATGCGCACGCCGATGTCATGGGGCTGCGCCAGGCGCGAAGAGTAAATCGTGGGCGTCGACATGTCCCGATTGGCCACGCAGTTGAGCAGGCTGCCAAAGTCGTTGCGATAGGTATCGAGCAGGCAAAGCGTCCAGTCGAGCTGCTTGGCGCTCAGCTCCATCGAGCTGCCCACGACTCCCTTGGTCTGGCAGTCGGCGCGAAAAAGCTGCAGGGACCTGGACGTCTGATAGATCAGGTCGACCCAGACGGGCGGGCTGCCGGCCGTCTTGACGAACTGCTCGCAGCTGGGGCCGCGCCATTCCGAACAAAAAATAAGCAGATCGGGCAACATGGCAAAACGCAAGGGCTTGGTCAGCTCGGCATTCGAGAAATAGCGAACACTCGAATTCGCCATCGGCGCGCGAGCCGCGGTACCCGTTTCCAGGGCAAGCCGCAGCGCCTCGTTCGGAGCCTCGGGCGCCTCGACGATCCAGATGGTGAACGTAGTGCTTTTGGTGGTCACTCGATACTCCTCGTTATTGCATCGACGTGGACGCGCAAACGGTTGAGCGATCGGACCGGGCCTGGGCAATACTTTCCTATTCGAAGCGTTCGACGAGGTTGCTCACCAGACGCTGGGAGATCTCTCGGTAGGTCTTGCCCCCGATAAACGGAATCGGCGCGGTTTCAGACCAGTGGTCGGCCGGAAAAACACCCAGCGACTCGCCCCACGCCGCCGACTCGACGCTCACGAAACCGTCATTATGCGGCTGGCCCACGTCTTCCAGAATATGATGGACGGCCCACAGCAGAGGCACCAGCGAGTGGCGCTCGATGGGTTCGGGAATGTAGAACCCCATGCTGAAGTAAGCGATGCCCGGCACGTCACCCGCCCGCGTGTTGAAGCGAGACTCGATTTCACACGTCGTCAGATCGCGCACGGCCTGCAGCTGGCCGCCAAACAGCTCCAGAGCCCGGTGCGCCAGCGCCGAGCGTGCACCCAGTTCGTCGAGATGGTCGATGACGAAATCGGCCACTGCGCTGCCGTGATGTGGCGTGCTTAGCGTCGTCACCGAGGCACAGCGTGCCGCGATTTCGGGAAAGCGGCTCACCACCAGGCGGGCGTCCAGACCACCCATGCTGTGCCCGACCAGATGAAATTTTCCGCTGGGAACCAGGCGCGTGATTTCATCGCGCAAAACTTCAGAGCGCTCATCCAAGGTGCCGGTAATGGGCGTGTGCGCGACAAAGAGCTCAAAGCCCAGCTTCTCAAAAACTTTTTTCAGGGGAACCACGCGTTCGTAAAGTATGGCAGGTACGCCGATACCGTGCGCAAACACGATGGGCAGGCGCTCCCCGGCAAATGCAACTGGCCCGACGAACGCCAATGAAAATAAAACAAGCAGCGCGCAGACGCGCGTAAAAATAGCACAACGCATTTTGTCCCCCTATCGAAAACCCTAGCGGGCGCTGGAGCCCATTGTCAATGAGGGCTAGTGGCAATGGTTTGGAGGCGTTTGGGGCGAAGGGGCACAGAGGCAGTCAGGGAGACAAGGGGGCATGAGGCAGTAGAGAGACTTGCTCGCCAATTCTTTCAGCTGCCCGCTGCCCCACTGCCCCGAAAACCCGCTATTTCTTCAATTTAACCCAAACAAAGCCACGCGACTTGCCCGAAGTCTTGTCTGCAGTAGCCATCCCCTTAAGCAAGGTAGCTTCCGAAACCCAGTAGGGCTCATACCACTGTCTATCCGGATCAAGCACAAGTACCCTGCCCGCCTTCGCATCATAAGCCGCAATGGGCGCGATGTGCCCGGCTTCGGCATCGCCCGTATACACGCCTTGAATAAAATTAATGATGATGAAATCGCTGGCCGACTTTTCATTCTCGACCAGCGCGTGGTGCAGCTCGTCTTTGACCTTCCTGGACGTATCGTCGGTGTGGTGCACTTCGGCCGTGGCATCGGCGACGCCGTAAGCTTTCAAGCCCGCTTCGACGATGGGCCCCAGCTCATCAAGGTTCACGCCATGCCCGCCATCGCCCACGCCCTTGGACCAGGTTTCGCTTTTGGCGCGAACGAGCAGCCCCTTTTGAGTGGCCAGCTCATCGTCAGCCGTGAGCTTGCGCCCGCTGCGTGCCGCGTTGACCACCATGCTGACCGAGGCCACCGAACACGACCGGTCATCTTGCTGCGAAACATAATATGGAATGAGGGCCCAGTAGTCGGGCGCCGCATTTTTCTGCAGATACGCATGCGAAGCCGACAGCAACGTCGCTTCGGGCCCGTACTTGGGCTTGACCTCGGCACAAGCCGAGGCCATTCCCAGTACGAATAAAACACTCCCCGCTAAAACAGGTAGCTTGCGTGCCATTACTTGGTCAGTACTTCGCTCAGGATGTACATCACCACGGCAAGCGCGAAGGCGCAGTGAACCACGCCTTTTACGCTGGTCATCGGGCCCGTCTTGCCTTTCAAGGCATTGGCTTCCAAGCCCAGGATAATGACGCCAAAAACCACAACCAGAGGCACCAGGCTCTTGTCGGGCGAAATCGTGAACAGCGAAAGGTGCTTGGCAGCGGCCATGAAAAACAACATCGGCACCGAGAACAAAACGTTCGTGCGCGACGCCACGCCGCCGCGTGCGCCACGAGCGGCCGCCGTCGGATCGGCTGGCTTGCCTGCCGCCACCGCGGTTGCCGAGGCAATCACGATTTTCTGCGCGGGCCAGATAACGAACCACACGTTGGCCCACATGAGCGTCGCAAAAGAGGCGCCGATCAGAATCAAAACACCGGGACCGGTTCCCCAGTAGGCGTGCCCATATTGCGAGTCCATGAAACCCAGCATGCCCAGCCCCGTCAGGAACGTGCCCATCGCGCCCCAGCGAAACCACCACAGCGCGCGTGGAACAAGCTTCTGGATCGCATTGGATTTTGTAGGCGCATCCGTTTCGGCGAAAAACGGTCCCTGGATGAAATTGAAGTAGTAAAGCACTCCGATCCAGATAACGCCGAAGAAGATATGAAACCAGCGCAGCGAAAAGAAAAGTCCGTCGAGGGACAATAAAGCCCAATTCATGATGTCGCTCCCCTATTGGTGGTAATTGCGTTCACATTACCGCGCGGCTCCAACAATGCAAGTGTGGAGATTCTAAAACGATATCGCGGCGAGTCGAATCGCAATTCATGTCAATCCGATCGTCACCCCGATGCCCGTTCCAATCAGCACATCCAGCGGATAATGCGCGCCAACATGCAAGCGCGAGTAGCTCGTCAGGACTGCTGGAACGGTGAGCAGCCAGGCCAGCCCGCCCAGCTCGTTGGCAATACCCAAATA
The DNA here is from genome assembly GCA_016194725.1 of Deltaproteobacteria bacterium. Taxonomy (GTDB): domain Bacteria; phylum Bdellovibrionota; class UBA1018; order UBA1018; family UBA923; genus JACQAX01. The sequence continues at coordinate 4,401 of JACQAW010000016.1, read as the reverse complement.
GGCTGCCCACGAAGTCGCGGCATGCGACGAAGGAAAGGAATAAGGATCGGGGTCGCTGAGCAACGTCGAAAAACCTTCTACCGCAACCGAGGGGCGCGCCCGCCGCGCCACTTTTTTAACCGCGAAACAGATTCCGAGCGCGAGTAGAATGCGCGGCAGCGCCGCGCGGGCCGCCCTGCGCCGGGTGGCTTTGAATGGGCCAATCGGAACCAGAAAGCCCAGCAGCGTGGCGGTCCACGCATCCCAGTCGCCCATGCGGCTGGCCACTTCCATGGCGCGATTCAAATGAGGATGACGAAAATCGGTGAGCCACAGCAGCCCGTTGCGGTCAACCGAGAAGATGAAATGCTGCATGCGCTTTGCGCGCGTGGCAACTTCGCTCATGCCCATATCATCGTCACGGCCTACAAAGATGGCAATACGCAGTTGACCATTCGACGCGCCTGACTATGCTAGCTACACACAACTGGAAGGACACTCAAAACATGTTTGGCCGCCTCATTCCCCGGGAAGAAAAGTTCTTTGTTCTTTTTCGCGAAATCGCGGGCCACATCGTCAAAGGCGCCACCGAGTTCCAGGCCATGTTAAACGACATGGGCCATGTCGAAAGCCGGGCGCGCACCATCAAGGACATCGAGCACAAGGCCGACGAGGTCACCCACCGCACCGTCGAGCTGCTTCACAAAACCTTCATCACGCCGCTGGACCGCGATGACATCCATGAGCTCATCAAGGGCCTGGACGACATCCTGGACTTCATCGAGGCGGCCTCGCAAAGAATCTGGCTCTACGGCATCACCGATGCCACGCCCGAGGCCCACCGCCTTGCCGAGATCGTCACCCACTCGGCCGATCACGTGCGCAGGGCTGTCGAACAGCTCGATCAGCTGAAGAACCCCGACGAGATCATCAAGCTGTGCATCGAGATCAATCGTCTCGAGAACGAGGCCGACCACGTGCTGCGGGCCTCGATGGCCAAGCTGTTCCGCGAAGAGCAGGATATTCGCAAGCTCATCAAGCTCAAGGAAATCTATGAGCTCCTCGAAACCGTCACCGATCGGTGCGAGGATGTCGCCAATATCATCGAAGGCATAGTGCTCGAGTACGCTTGATGCTGCAGAACCACGCCTACTTCATCTACTTCGTCATTTTCATCGCGCTGGCTTTTGATTTCATCAATGGCTTTCACGACGCGGCCAACTCCATTGCCACCATTGTTTCGACCCGGGTCCTCAGGCCTTCGCACGCGGTGGCCTGGGCGGCATTTTTCAACTTCATCGCCTTCGCGTTCTTTGAGCTCAAGGTGGCCAGCACGATTGGCAAGGGCATCATCGACCCCAGCGTGGTCGACCCGACCTTGATTTTCGCGGCGCTCTTTGGCGCCGTGGTGTGGAACCTCATCACCTGGTATTTCGGAATACCCTCGAGCTCCTCGCATGCCCTGATTGGGGGGCTGTGCGGCGCCGCCGGCGCCAAAGCCGGCGTGCATGTGCTCAATGGCACGGGGCTGGCCAAGATTGCGGCGTCCATCGTGCTTTCGCCGCTCATTGGGCTGATTCTTTCGTTCATCATGATGGCCGTGGTGTCGAATCTGTTTTTCAAATCCACGCCACGCAAGATTGACCGGTGGTTTCGCCGGCTGCAGTTCATTTCGGCGTCGGCCTATAGCCTGGGCCACGGCGGCAACGACGCGCAAAAAACCATGGGCGTGATTGCCGTTTTGCTTTTGTCGGCGGGGCTTACGCCCGGCGGGCACTTCGCCATTCCCACCTGGGTGGTTCTGTCGTGCCAGGCCGCCATGGCTGCCGGCACGCTGTTTGGCGGCTGGCGCATCGTGAGGACGATGGGCATGAAGATCACCAAGCTCAAACCTGTTGGCGGATTCTGCGCCGAAACCGGTGGCGCCATCACGCTGTTTTTGGCAACCGGCCTGGGCATTCCCGTCTCGACCACGCACACCATCACGGGTTCGATCGTGGGCGTGGGCGCGGTGACGAAGTTATCGGCCATTCGCTGGGGCGTGGCGGGTAGAATCGTGTGGGCCTGGATTCTCACCATTCCCTGCACGGCCTTTATCTCGGGCGTGACCTGGTGGCTGGCTGAGCAGGCGTTCGTCTACGCCGCCAGGTGATTTTGAATATCCTGCTGGTCAATCAAGCCGTGCAAAGTGCCCTCCTCATCCACCACCGCCACCACCGGGCCCCGATTGACTAAAAGCTCCAGCACCTGGCCCGCGGGCTCGCCGCTCCTGATCGTGGGCACGTCGTGATTGGCGGCCAGCCCCACGGGAATCGCGTCACGCTGCTTTTGCGGAATGCGCTCGAGCCGACTCAGATCGACTAATCCCACGATACGGCCACCCTTGCCGTACATTGCCCCCTGCACCACCGGCACCTGCTCGCCATCAGCTGAGCTCAGCGACTCCAACGCCTGACTCACGGGCACGCCCGCGTCCAGCCGCCGCTTGGCCTGATGCATGACATCGCCGGCGGTAAGCCCGCTCAAAGCCTTGCGCACTTCGACCAGCCGGGCCTCGGCCGAGCCCGCCGCGAAAATGAAAATCGCGATCAGCATCAAAATCAAATTCATGGACATGATGCTGAACATGATAAAGCCCGCCGCAAAACACTGGCCTACGGTAACCGCGGCCTTGGTGCCGCGGTCAAAACCGAAGCGCCAGGCCAGCAACGCGCGCAGAATGCGCCCCCCATCGAGTGGAAACGCGGGCAACAGGTTAAACAGCCCGATCATCAAATTGATCTGCGCCAGGTAAAAACACAGGAACCTCAAATCACCGTGCCCGCGGGCAAGCGACGTGAGTACATATAAAATCAGGGCCAGTACCAGACTTACCAGCGGCCCCATGGCCGAAATCACAGCCTCGCGCTTTTGCTCACCCGGGCTGTCTTCGCCCAGCTGGTCAATGTGCGAAACACCGCCCAGCAGCATCAAGGTCACGCTATGCACCTTTCGGCCCGACCGCAGCGCCACGAGCGAATGCCCAAACTCGTGCAGCGCCACCGAAACAAAGAGGCCAAACGCCAGCAGCACGCCCCACGCCAGCGGTGGCAGCCACAGCTGGCTCGTGTCAACGCCTGCCGCACTGGCCAGCGCCGGAAGCTGCGCGGCGATGACGAGCGCAAAGTACGGTACGGCCAGAAGCATCGTGAAGTGCACCCGCAGTGGAATGCCGCGCACCGTGAACAAGGTGAGACTTTCCATAGTTGAGAATCCGCAAATGCAAATTACGCGCTCAAGCCATGGCCCCCTTCTTGCTCTTAGTCGTCCCAATATCCCTTTTTCAGATGAAAGGAAGGCCGCCATGCAAAGTGCAATTCCAGTCGAACATTACGAAAGTCAGCCCGCGGCTCAGCCCCGCTCGGTCGACCTCGTCCTGACCGGCGCCGGTATTATCGACCAGGCCGTACGCGGCCTAATTGAGCTGCGTGAGCTGTCGCTCACCCAGGACGGGCCACCCCGCTCGCCTTTGCTCGAAATCGTCAGCGTCTACCATCGCTTTGCGCGCAGCCCGAATTTGCTAGGCCAGGTATCGCTGCTGGGGTCAGCGGGCGGCACCGGGATTCGCCTGGTCAGGGAGTGGGGCAAGGTTTTGGACCGGGACGCCGCTTTGCTCAAGGCCCGCCGCCCGGCGCGCATCTATATGATCGCCTCGCTGGCCGTGGCTTCCCTAATCGTTCCCTGGCTGCTTTTGCGGAAACGGGATGGCAGTCAATCGCCGGTCAATGCCGCCAAAGCCGATAAGTAATTCGGCTCGTGCGAAAGCTCCGCGACCTGATCACAGAAAATCACCTTGTCGTTCACGTCCAGAACCAGCACCGCTCTGGAACAGAGGCCGGCAAGAATAGAGTCGGTCAGCAGCACCTGATAATCGCGGGCAAATGAGCTTCGAAAAGTCGAGAGCACCTCGACGTTCTCAAGCCCCTCAGCCGCGCAGAAACGCTTTTGCGCGAACGGCAGATCCGCCGAGATGTTCAAAACCACGACGCCCGGCAGGCTGCCAGCCATCTCATTGAATTTTCGCACTGACGTAGCGCAGGTGGGAGTGTCGAGACTCGGAAAAATATTCAGAATCTTCTGCTTGCCCTTGTAATGGGTCAGCGTGACGTCCTCCAGCTTCGCGTTGACGAGCGTGAAGGCTGGAGCCTGCGTCCCCACGGCAGGCGGGGTGCCGATCGTATTTATCGAATGGTCTTTCAAAGTTATTTTTGCCATTCCAGGACACTAGCTCAACAACGTTTAACCGTCCACGAAATGAGACACGCCCTAGTACCCCGCCCGCGTAAAGATCGCGCTTTTGAGCAAGGATTTTTCCGCAGAGCGAGGAAGCGGAACGCAAAAAACCGGAACCATCCCCGGTGCGGGCTGGTGAGGCTTTTTTGT
>JACQAW010000150.1 GCA_016194725.1 Deltaproteobacteria bacterium | reverse complement strand
GTGTGACTTCACTCCCATGCGCTCCAGGACATTCTGCGCGCGAACCGCCAGCACCGACTCGACGACAGCGATCATGCCGAAACCCATATTGAAGGTCGTATAAAGATCGGTCCAGGAAAGCTTGCCGCGCTTTTGCAGCTCCTGGAAAACTTTGGGCATCTCGAAGCTATCGGGCAGCACGATATCATAATTCACCCCGTCGTTGATGCGCGGGATGTTCAGAAAACCACTTCCGGTAATGTGCGCCAGGCCCTTGAGCTGCGGTCCCAGCTCATGATGGAGCGCAGTAATGGGATCGACGTAGATGCGCGTCGGGGCCAGGCATGCCTTCATCATCGCCGCGTCTTTGGTCTTGCCCTGCAAAAGCTTGCGGATGAGCGAGAACCCATTGCTGTGCGGACCGGAACTTTCGATTCCCAAAATGACATCGCCGGGACGCACGCGGGATCCATCGATGAGCTGCTCGCGCGAAACCAACCCCACCGCAAAACCCGCGAGGTCATACTCACCCTTCTGGTAGATCCCAGGCATCTCGGCCGTCTCGCCACCGATAAGGGCCAGCTTGCCCTGCCTGCACCCTTCGACGATTCCCTTGATGACGGCACGCGAGGTTTTCAAATCCAATTTGCCGATGGCAAAATAATCGAGAAAGAAGAGCGGCTTCGCGCCCACGCAGATGAGGTCGTTGACCGACATCGCCACCAGATCAATACCCACGGTGTCGTGCCTGCCCAGTTCGAATGCCAGCTTGAGTTTCGTGCCCACGCCGTCGGTGGTGGCTGCAATGAACTCATCAACGCCCAACTGATATAGGGCCGCATAACCACCGATGCTCTTGGCGACTTTGTCGTTCAGAGTGGTCTTCACCATGTCGGCGATCGCGCCGACAAACTTGTCGGCTTTTTCGATATCGACTCCAGCTTTGGCATAAGCGGATTGGGTTTTGGGTTTTGCTGCCATTGAAATTACTCCGAGAGCAGGGATACTGAACCCAGCCGCGCGGAAGAGCAAAGAAAAAACTTAACCAGAACCTCTTAAAATAGGTAGGCCAGGCCCAAGGTTCCAAATTCGATAGGAACGTCTTGCTGCACGGCGTGACTCCACCCGAGCGAACCCCGCCAACGCTCGCCAAAAGTGTGCTCGACCTTTACGCTATAGGCCGTTGACCAGGTGTCGTCAGTGGCTGACTGATTGCGTCCATATTCCAATTTGAGTTTGGTTTTTGGCGCCACCACAACCACCGTGCCCAAGGCCCAGCTGTTCTTGATGAAACCACCGACAAGGACATCCACCCCGGCCGTACTGGCCGGCGAGAGTCGCACGCCCACCTTATTGACAGCGGATTCCAGCGTATTGGGATCTACGGAATAAAAATAATGACCGGCAGTGATAAAGGGAACCAACGCCTCGTCATAAAACGCATGCTCAAGTGTGAGCGAAGGATGAAACTGCGTGGTTGTTACCGATGCGGCTTTGGTGACCACATTGGGCGTGCCTTTGCGCACCTCTTTGCCATTGGAAGTCACGTCGACATCGGCGGAATAAAAGTTTAGCCCCAGATCCAGCGTCAGTCCCCAGGTCTCAACGGTGTCTTGATCTTGGACTCGGCCCTGGGTCTCAAACCAGGTGTGCGTATAAGATGCCGTGGGTCCAACATAGCGAATTTTGTTGGTCGTGTCGTTCCAGTAATCGATGGCCCCGCGCCAGTCGTTGGCGTCGTCCAGGAAATCGGTGGCTCCGAACATGAACTCGTTGGCGGTACTCAAGTTGCCGCTGGTGGTGGAGTTCGTATGGGTAAAGGTGACATCGGCATCCCATTGAGCTTTTTCGTCCAGGTGGAAGCTGCCGTCGGCTTCGGTGGACGAATAACCACGAGCAGCGGTTTCAGTGAGCCCGATGTGCGGCTTGGCAAGCGCGCCAGGCTCCATACCCAATCCCAAAACCAGAACTGCAATCCAAGACAGCCTTTTCATCTGCTTCAGTGCCGAAAGTGGCGACGCCCCGTAAGAATCATGGCCACACCCAGCTTGTCGCAGGCCGCGATGATTTCCGCATCGCGAATGCTGCCCCCGGGCTGCACGATGTATTTGATGCCTGCTCCGGCCGCTTCCTCAATATTGTCGGGAAATGGAAAAAATGCATCACGGACGAGCACACATTCCCCGAGCGCGGACTGCACATCGGCTTTGGCCGCCTTGAGCACGTCGTGCGCCTTGGGCAACGCGAGTTTGCGAATGGCATCGACTCGGTTGGGCTGTCCGGAGCCCATGCCGACGAGCTGAAACCCGCCATCGGGAAGCGCCCGGACGATGGCGATGGCGTTGGACTTGATCCATTTTGCCGCCGCTACCCCGAACCGGGCGGCAGGCGCCAAATGATCCGGAAACTTGGCCTGGGTTGCCGTTCGGAATTCTTCGTGCAGGCCTTCATCGGGCTGCTGCACCAGATAACCCCCGTCGACCCGCACGCGGCTATACACAGCCGGAGTCGGTGGCTTCGTATCCAGGGATTGGATACGCAGCACGCGCAGTTTCTTTTTCTTACGACGCAGCTCTTCAATGGCACCATCTTCAAAACCCGGTGCCAGCAGGACTTCGACAAATTTTTCTTCGAACATGCGCGCGCATTCCACCGTCAGCTGCGAAGAAAACGCGATCACGCCGCCAAACGCCGATACGGGATCGCCCGCCCACGCGCGCACGAATGCCTCGTCGATCGTCGGGGCCGTGGCCAGGCCACAGGGATTGTTGTGCTTCACGATTGCGCAGGCCCCATGGCCATGAGGCGCCGACAAGCGCGCGTCGCGCACGGCACCCAGCGCCGCCTGGGCATCGAGGATATTGTTATAGGATAGCTCAAGGCCAGCTGGCTCGAGCAGCTCCCAGCTCATGGGCAGCTCGGTAGTGACATCGGGCACGAAGTACGCCTGCTGATGGGGGTTTTCACCATAACGCAAAGGACGCTTGTTGAACGCTTCGAAGATCGCGCGATCATAGGTCATCGTTCGTTCGAAAGCTTTTACCGCCATTTTGCGGCAGGTGTCGAAGCTTACCCGCCCGCTTAACGTGCGCAGCTCGCCCATCACGGCCTGGTAATCTGTCGGATCGGTCAGGACCAGCACGCTGCCGAAGTTTTTCGCCGCCGAACGTACCATTGTCGGACCACCCACATCGATTTCATGCACGAGCTCGGATTCGTTTGCCCCTTTCGAAACGGCCTCTTCGAACGGGTAAAAGTTGCAAACCACAAGGTCGATGGGCTCGATGCCCAGCTGGGTGGCCTGCTCGACGTGCGAAGGATTGGAGCGGTCGAAGAGAATCGAGCTCTCAAGCTTGAAGCTGATTGTTTTCATGCGGCCGTCAAATGCCTCGGGGTTGCCCGTGAATTCCTCGACCGCGCGAAACTTGATGCCCGCGCGTTTGAGCTTCTCGGCAGTGCCACCGGTTGCCAGCAGCTCAACCCCGAAGCCGACGAGCACTTTGGCCAGCTCTTCGAGATAGGATTTGTTGGAGACACTCAGCAGCGCCCGTTTGATGGCAATCGTTTTTGAAGTCATGACTTTCCTCCGCATTCGACCAGCTCATGATACGCACTTCGAAAAAGTTCGACGCCCAAAGGCACGTGCCGCCCGTTCCCCCAGGGATGCAGCTCTTCTGTCCAGAAAGCCTCAGGGTGTGGCATGAGTCCCATGACGCGACCGTTGTGGGAGCTCAATGCCGCCGCGCGATTCCAGGCGCCATTCACATCTTCCTCGTACTTGAGGACGATGGAACCCTGGCTGAGCATCGCCGACTGAAGATTTTCAGGGCAGATCAAACGCCCCTCGCCGTGCCTCATGGGCAACTCCAGTCGAGTGACACCGGATTTTTTCAAGCCATCAGTAAAAATGCTTTTACCCGTAATTTCAAGCCCTACCCAGCGATTTAAAAACTGACCCTGCTTATTGTGCGTCAGTACCACGCCCGCGCCAAAAACACCCAGCTGCGTCAATACCTGGAATCCATTGCAGATGCCCAGCACTGCACCACCGCCGTCGATATAGGTGGTGAGTGCCTCGCCCACGCCGTGTTTGAGCTTGAGCGCAAGAATTTTTCCGCTGCCCAGCTCGTCGCCAAAGGAGAACCCCCCTGGTACCACGAGTAGTTTTGTGTCGGCAAGCTGCGCGCCCTTGGCTTTCAGAAAATCGTTTACGTGCAAGGTCTGCGGCGAAAACCCCGCGTCGCGCGTCGCGTGCATGGTTTCAATTTCACAGTTGATGCCATCGCCGGCAAGGATAAGTGCTTTTTTCATGATTGCGCTCCCACTCCCTGTCCATGGTAGGCACTGTCGAGCTCTGCGAGAGACCAGTTGCCGGTCATCACCTCGGGCCCGCCGCGCACCTTTACGTCCAGGCACGGCTGGGCACCGGACTCGCCCACGACATGCATGCTGCGCGTTCGTCCCACGTCGAGTACCATGAACTCCGAAAGCTGAGCCGTGACCTCGACTACGTCCTCTTCACGCACGAGCAACACGAAGCTCGTGGCCGGCTCGCCAAAAAGCGCGGCCCAACCGGGCTCACCTGCCCGAAAATCGCCGAGCTGAAAGTCAACCTCAGCTCCTACGCCCGTACCCAGGAGCATTTCAGCGGTCGTCGTAAGCCACCCGCCATCGCTGACGTCATGCGCGGACTCGATAAGCCCGGCGCGAATGAGCTGATGGAACATGCCCAGAAACTCGTACGAACGCCGAAAATCGACCTTGGGCAGACCCAGCGCACTCGGGATGACATCCTGGCCTGAGACCCACAGGATACGGCGAGAAGCACCACCAGCCACGGCGTGTCCGCGCGGAACCCGGCGAACGTCGTGCACCTTGCCCAGCGCGGTAATGAGCAACGTGGGTGGCACGCTGATTTTGACGTCCCCCATGCGGTAATCATTTTTCATCGAGTCCTTGCCGGAAACAAAAGGCATGCGCAGCTCGACTGCGCCCTCGTAAATTCGGCGACAGGTGACGACCAGGGCTCCCAATTTTTTTTCCGCTTCGTCCTGCGGATTGCCCTTGCCGGGAACCGAGTCGGGCCAGCAGAAGTTATCCACCAGAGCCGCATGCGCCGGGTCCATGCCCGCGACCGCCGCATTTCGAAGCGCCTCGTCGAGGGCCAGCTCGGCCGCTACTTTCGGATCGATATCGGCTGCGAACGGTGCGAGTCCGATGCCGAGAGCAACGCCCTCATGAGTTTTTCGACTCAACCGAAG
>JACQAW010000283.1 GCA_016194725.1 Deltaproteobacteria bacterium | reverse complement strand
TCAATATCACCCGCATGTTCGGACCTCTGCTGGCGGGCGTACTAGTGGCGGCGCTGGGCGTGCGCTGGTGTTTCACGCTCAACGGTCTGAGCTATATTCCGGTGATCTGGGGCCTGGCCGCCATGCGCATCAAGCCGTTCAACAAGCGACAGCGCGAAGACAAAACCGTGCTCAAACATATTGCCGAGGGTGTGCGCTACACCCGCAAACACCTGGTCATCTTTCGCATTCTGGTGCTGAGCACTTTTGTCTGCATGATCGCGTGTCCGTACATCGTGCTTTTGCCCGTATTCGGATTGACCGTGCTTGGTGGCAGCGCCTACACTCTTTCCTGGCTCAATGGCATGCTTGGCGCGGGCGCGATATTGGCCACCCTGCTGTTCACGGGCGTACACGACACGCAGCTCATCAAGCTGCGGCTGATTCGCGACGTGATGTTCTGGGGACTGGGGCTGATCATGCTCGGCATGTCGCACAATCTTTATCTGTCCTTGGGCGCGATGTTCACGATTGGCTTTTTCATGATGAGCGTATTTCCCACGATGAACAACGCAATCCAGCAGATGGTCGACGACTCCATGAGGGGGCGCGTGATGAGTCTTTATACGATGACGTTTTTGGGAACGATGCCCTTTGGCAGCCTGGCCATGGGCTGGCTTTCAGATCGGTACACGGCTCCGGTGGTGGTGACTGGTGCGGGCATGTTGACCATGGCCATGGGAATCGGCCTGGTGTTTCGCAATACCGTTCGGCATCGTTTACGTGATGTCGCCAGCGGAATCAGGAATACCTGAGCTCTCAATGCTCGATCAGGGTCTTGAGCTTGCGAACGCGCGACAGGCCTTCGTTCGAAAGCAGGCGATCGGGATGATACACGAAACGGGCAAGCTCGTTCTGGGCGCGCACGAAGAGCACGCGGCCGCTGGTCAGAAACGCATAAGCGACGACTGAAAAAACTTCGTTCTCGTGGCTGCGCAAAGCCGAAAGGCCTTTGAGAATCGTGTCGGGCGCGATGCCTTCTTCTTCGGCGTAACGATGCAGGTCTTCCTGCACGACGCGCAGGGTGTCTTCGTCCAGCGACATCTCATCGTAGGCCAGAAACTCAACACGCGCGGCCATTTTTTCCAAAGCCGTACGGAAGTCCTCAAACGATTCGCATTCGACCGACCAGGCGTGGCTGCGTTCTTCGCCACCCCAGACTCTGCCTTTGATCACCGGGACGTCGAGGTGCAGCGTTTCGGTCACGCGCGACACGTCCTCAATATGAAAAAATTGATCAGTCGTGCTGATCGCGGAGCTTGGCATTAAATTCCACATGGACTAACCCTTATCTTATGAAGCCATCGAAACCAATCAAAACCCGCATGGAATGGCCCGGTAATCGGGCCTATCGCAATCGCTACCTGGTTCCAGACCTCACGCCCGAACAGCGTTCACAATTGGTAAGCCTCAAACCTCGGCTGCTTTTTGTTGCCGAGTCGCCTCATGTGAATGAAATTGAGCCTGACGATATTGCCCAACGTCGGCCGCTCTGCGGTAAGGCCGGCCAGGCTTTTTGGCACATGATTGGCCGGCTTCTCGCTGACGAAGACTCGACGGATACCTCACTTGAGCGCGAGCTGCGGCTATGCCAACTGGGGAATTTTGCTGTACTTAATGCCGTGCAGTTCCCGCTCGATCCTAAAGTGATGCAGGTTACCGGACTGGCCTGCGACCCTGTAACTAACCTGGGATTCTCAAAGGTCGCACCCACGATGTACAAGAAATTGCGGACCACAAAGCCGGTCGAAACTGCCGTTGAACTGTTGCGCGAGCGCCTGGTGCACCCTAGCTTGTGCAACGCTCCAGTGGTCAGTCTGGGGCTCGATGCCCAATGGTTTGTAGACCGAGCGGTCGGCCTGATTGGCGAAAGCCGGCATCTGATGACGGTGCCGCACCCTTCGGCCTGGTGGCGCCAGGGCGGAAAGTTTCGCGAAAAAGCCCGGGCTCAGCTGACGGAGCTACTGATGGCTCCGGACCTGAGAGTCAAATCAGGTCGCCGATCGTCGCGTACCGGCGCCGCGGCTCGATAGCTTCAGCATCAGGAAGGTAGGGCTTCAGGGCGGTCAGCGCCGAGTTGAGCTTGTCGATGAACGTGCCGTTGTTGCCGATGAAAATATAGTTGGGATGCCTGGACCAGACTTCGCCAATTCTACGGTCGAGCTCCTGCGCTTCGGCCGGAGTTTCGGTGCGCACGTCCGTGTTGGTGTAGCCCATTCCCTCGGCCGCGGTCTGTAAATGAAGCACGGCTGTATAGCGCGAATGCTCGCGCTCTATGGACGTACCCATGGCAAAGCAAAATTCTTTCACGGTGCCGTTCCAGTAAGCGGCGCCATCGAGCGCGCCGCGATCGCAAAACAAAGGCGCGCCGTTGCCATGCTCATTGGGAAATGAGCGGTCAACGGCGCTTTGCGCCTGCCGTTCAATTGATTGCAGCTCGAGCTCTTTCTGAAGAGCATAAATCGAGCGCTGCGTATGAACGCGGTCGTCCAGGGTTACCGGCCGTGGAAAACCGCCGCGAAAAAGTATGCTCGCGGCTTCTGGCGCGACAGCTACCAGATGGCCGTATTGCTTGTTCAGCAGATCGAGAAGTGTAGTTTTACCTGCGCTAGGTCCGCCAGTGAGGACGATCCGAATCTGCATTCAAGTACCCCTTTTTTCGTGGTCGCGTCTCTTAACATACTAGTGGGCCCATTGAGCGTTTAAATAAAGTGCCCAGTAGATACCAAAAAGAGCCGCAGATCCGAACAGATAGAGCGCTAGGCGCAGGGGGCCGCGGCTGATCCAGGGCGCTACGGCGATAAACAGCGGAAAAAGCGTTAAAAGATAGCGTGGGCGCGACAGCCAGAAGTCCATCGAGACGAACAGGAGCATGTTCAGGGCCACGTACGTGAACTCAAGCGCCCTGGATCGCCTGGCCAGCAGAGGGGTCAGGGCCAGCGCCACCAGGGTAAAGCCGACTTCCATGATGATGATGGTGATTTTTTCTTCGGCGCTGCGGCCGCCCCACATTTGAATGGCGGTCCAGACGCCGGTAAAGGGGAGCGCCAGATTGATGCCCCACTGCTTGGATGTCTGGGCCAGAAAATAAGTCCAGTTGTCGTACAGGTAACGGTTCATGCAAAGGTAGACGAACCAGCCGCCGCTCATGGCCGCGGCGATGCCCAGAATACCCTTGAGCTGCCGGCGCGAAAGCGTTTTGCGGTTCACCCAGGCATGCACGACCAGTGCGGGAATGAGCAGCATGCCGTTTAGCCGC
>JACQAW010000282.1 GCA_016194725.1 Deltaproteobacteria bacterium | reverse complement strand
CCCTGGCCACGCCTGGCGCCGCGGCCACGACGAGCAGGTCGCGAAGCTCATGGCACAGGCGAACGGTGCGCTCGAGGTAGGGAACGAAAACGTCCTCGCGATCGTGGTGCTTTTCGTCGAGCCGGGCGAAGACCACGGCGGCGTCCTGCTTGGGCTTCACCGAGGCGTCGCGTTTGCTCTCGGCTTGGCTGATATTGAGATCGATCGACGCCTGTTCGCGGTAGCGATCGTCGCGGCGGATGCGGCAGCCTTCCGAGACGTCGGCCCAGTGGCGGCGGCAGTCGCCCTCGTCGTTCCACCAGGGCTCGCCGGCGAACGTGGGTGCGGCGGAAAGCAGCGAAAGGAGCGCGAAGGCAAGGCGCGAAGAGTTTCTCACAAAGCGCCTCCTTCGAGCTGCTTGCGCACGAGCGCCAGGCGCTCGGGCGAGATGTCCGACTTCTTCCTGTCGAGCAGGCCGCGAACGCGCTCGGCGTCGAGGCCGTGGAGCAGCACGTGGGCCTCGAGGTCGGCGTTCACGAGCGCGCTGGCCAGGAGCTCGTCGCCCGCGGGATCGGCCGTCTTGGCCGCGGCCACGTTCCGGGTGGCCACTGCGAGCCAGTGGCGAACGAGCACGGTAGGAAGATTGCGCGGCTGCTGGCGCGCGAGAAGGTCGGCGAGCGCCTTGCGCAGCTCGGCGCTGGCGGCAAGGCTCGGATGGCGTGCCACTACGGCCAGCGCCGCGATCGTCGCGCGTTCGTCGCTCGTGGGCGCGATGAGCGCCTTCACGAGCGCTTGCTCGAAGAGCGGCGTGTCCGAAACCGAAAGGTTCTCGGCGGCAAGGGTCAGGAACACCGGCTTCTCCGAATCGGGAAGCGTGTCGAGCTGGCGCAGCTTCCCGCGAACGACGCGAACGACCTCGGGCGAGCGCGCGTGCGCTGCGAGGCTCGCGGCGAACTGGGCGGCCTTTTCCGTGTTGCGCAGCGAAGGGGTGGCGAGCTTGGCCGCAACCTCAGGCGCGCTCAGCAGCGGAAGCTCGAGCTTGCTGCGGGGAGCGGGCGCGGCCGGCGTCTGCAGAGTCGAGCCGCCGGTGCCCGACGGCGACGTCGGGTTCGAGTCTTTGGCGCACGCGCTGATGAAGAGCAGCGAAAAAAGAGCGAGCGCCGAGGCGAGCTTCGGGTGACGGTGTTGCATAGTTGGCGGCAGAAGAGCAAGCGGAGTGCCAGGGAAACCGCCGGCAACCGACTGAATTCGCTGCTCTTTGAGCGCGGCAACCCATCCGGAATTCAGGAATTCAGGAAAAAAATACAGACGTGTCTGACACGCTAACAGTGCGGGCAAAAACGAAAAAGGCCCGGCCCTCCTCGCAAAAAGGAGAGCCGGGCCCTGGATACTGCGTCTACGGATTACTTACTCGAGCTCGAGCGAGTCTTCGGGGAACTCGTTCGTTCCACCCATCTGCTCGATACGCTCGTTCATCTGGCGCAGGTCATAGAGCTGACCGTCCGTGGGCTGTCCGTCGGGCGTGTTCGGGAAGAACACGTAGTTCGCCGCCGGGTCCTGGAAGTCGATCAACGCCTTGAACGGGATCTGGCGATCGTCGCTCGAGACCATGCCGTCGAGCTGCACTGCCGCTTCAAGCATCTGATAGTGCGTCACGATGATGTCGTTGCGGCCGAGCTGTTTGCCGAGCGCCGCCTCGAGCTTGTTCGAAACGTCGATCAAGCCGTAGCGGAAGTTGCCCTGGTCGCGAGACGGCAGCATGCTGATGCCGAGCGCGAGGTCGCGCAGCGCCTCGGTCGGATAGAACGTGCCCGGACGCGGCCACTGCAGGCGCAGGTACGGATACGAGTCGTAATCCGAGCCGTACCAGCGGCGATAGTAGTAGTCGTCCCACGAATCCGCGTACAACCAGAAGAGCAGTGGGTTGTAGAAGTAGACGTGGATGTCGTACACCGGACGCAGTCTCCAGTACCACCCGCCGTAGAAGCCGTAGCGGTACCAGGGCCGGTAATAGCCGTGCCAGCGCGGATACCAGACGTTCGTGCAACGATCGTAGTGGCGATAGAACGTCGGACGATACGTGTGCTCGTAGCGGCTGGAGTGCGGACCGACAAACCGATTCACCCGGTCATCGTGGCGCATGTGGTTGTTGGCGCGGTCATGCGCCTGGTGCATGCGATCGATGTGACCCGGCGTCGCGTGGTTGCCGTTGTGCGGAACCGGCGCGGGGCCGTGGTGCGGAGGATTGCCGGGATGGCCGGGATGGCCGGGATGACCAGGATGTCCGGGGTTGCCCGGGTGTCCGGGGTTTCCAGGATGTCCGGGGTTGCCCGGATGTCCGGGATTGCCAGGATGGCCTGGGTTTCCGGGATGGCCGGGATTTCCAGGGTGACTCGGGTGCCCCGGGTTTCCGGGATGCGACGGGTTGCCTGGGTGCGACGGATGGCTCGGCGGAGTCGGATGGCTCCCACCACCGCCATGTCCGCCACCCGGGCGGGTCAAATCGATAGTATTCGAGTCTGCCGTAACGTCCGCGAATGCGATCGCAGGAACGGCGAGCAAGATCAGCGCGAGCCGATTCATAGAGCTTCCCCCTCTTATTGTGTGAGTACATCTTCCTTAACGAACGAGGAAATCGTCACGCAAAAGATACGGATCTACAAATGTAAACATTACGACGCAAGGCGGCGGGTTGGGCGTTTGTTTCTATGCATTGCCTAGGCGCACTACTTCAAGAAAACCTGGTCGAGATACTAACTGGCTTTTTTGAGGTGGAGGTAGTCGCTCCAACTTCCAGGCAACACATATATTTTTCTGCTGGTACTAGGGGTACAGCTTCCTGTGTTCTTCCAATAAGAGGTATTAATTTGTTCGACCAAAGAGTCGTCGGCAAAGATCACACCCGAGAGTTTCTTGCAGACGTCCTCAAACTTACTTATTGAAGCCATCTCGTTTCCAACGATCGTCCAATTTCGAGTCGTGCCGACAGAAAATCCGCGGGATATGTCGCCATAGGTAAGGCAAAATCTTGCTTTTTGTTCCGACGAAGTTTCAGTGAAACTCAATTTTTCGTAATGAGTTGTGTACCAATCGTCAATCACTGGAACGATTTCATTTACAAAGGCCAGTATTTCAATAACGTCCTGCGCGCTGGGAGTTGGTGTGCTTAGTGTTAAGTAGAAGGCGTCCCAAATAGCGAGCTGCAATTGAAGCCGATACTTGTGACAGATCTTTTCTATACTTGGGATCAGGATTTGAACATTACGTGTCCATGTCTCTGAACCAACTTCGAGACTTATTTTTGTACTATTTTTTAGATCAAGCATTACAAGGAAGCCCTGATCTTTCTCCAGCTCGATATTTTCGTTTATCACTCGGTCGAGAATGCGTTGTGGAACAAACGCAGAAAGAACCTTCTTTGTTCGCTCCAGGGCCTGTTTCTGGTCGATGTGTTCGATAAACTCATCGATAGAGTTTGCGAGCAACGAAAGCGCCCTTGAATACTGAAGAGTAAATGGTGCCTCTGATCGCCGTTCTAAAAAAATTACACCCCAAATCGCCTTCTCGATAACGGCGCCGACTTGATCACGTATTGTCTTGTATATTGGAATCGCCGCACAACTCTTTGTGCCGCTCTTCTGGAAGAAGGTGTTCGTATTCTCATGCAGAACTTGCTTCCAGAGTTGCACGTCAGTGACAATGACCGGTTGCTCTCTATTCACAGCTAAAGCGAGTGGCCCCTGTTCATTTTCCCGAAGGGCAAATAGTCGTCCCATTGTCAGACGGTCATGTACTTCTTTTGGGTAACCAGTGATTCCAAGAATCTCGAACTGCCGCGTATTCGGATCGAGCTTGGCGATGTAGCCAAACGCGTCCAATTTTTCAGCGATTTTCTCGATGATCGTCTGATAGTGGTGTTCGGACTGCCTAGTGTCTGAAGGATTTGTTTCGAAACTGCTGCTCAGCTTCGAAATCGACGTTTGGATTTCGCTTATGCTTTCTACGAGCTCACTCCTGTGCACCAAAGCTTCGGAGGTCATGCTTTCGATTAGCAAGGGTTGCAACAGGTTAACGATTGCTTGAAGTTCCGAATTTTTCTGAGGGTCATTTGCCCACTGTGTCGGATAATCAGTGAACGCAATCGCGCCGACCGGATGGGTTTCTCCAAGTATTGGCACGACGCTCAGGATCTCCCCTTTATATGATCCGCTCGGCTTTTGTCCGCGCCGAATATTGCGAAGTAATGGGTCATCTTCTTTTAAGTGCCAAAGAGTGCGCTGACTTGAGATTGCATGCGCGAATAGTGGCGGCAGACTGTCTCGGTGGAATATTTCTGAGGGCACGGTTTCATTTGCGCTGGTGATGATTTCAAGGCGACAGCCGCCACCGCGTTGAAGCGTTAGAACGGTAAGACGTCCAGCACCGATTTGTCGAAATGCTTCCTTTACTAATGTCGCTGAAAAATCAGCGCCGCTTGATTGAGTTCCGTGGCGCCGTGCTCGTTTCGCAAGACGTGTGAGCTTCGCACCGAGACGAAACCGAATTGTCAGGTCATATGAAATCGCGGTGCCCACAAAGAAGGTGGTCACCTGTGAGTGGGGTAGATACGGCAACCCAAGAACTTTTAATCCTGTAACAAGATATGCAAGACCATAGCAAAAATAGAGAGGATCACGCGTTGTGATACCGATGCCCAAGGTAATTATCGCGCAAAGAGTAAAGATAGGACCGAAACAGGCCACGAAATATGGGGAAGCCATAAGGACGGCGAATAGGATTGGTAGAGTGATCCGAACATAGCGGACTAGTTGATCGCCGGACTTCCCGTATGTTGCGTTTGCACTTAGATGGCGACGTAAAAAAACGACGAGCGGTCCTGCATGGCAGAGTAAACTGAAAAATGCTGAAAGTCTGTTGTTGAACTGCGGAATGTCGGTAAATGGAAATAGGGCCTGTGCTATTCCGCTGCTAAACCCGATGAACAAAAGCCAAACTGAGAGTTGATCCTCGAATGGGTTAGAGTTCAGGTTTGTTTCAGCAATTTTCGATAACATCATCGCAAGGCTGTATAGTGCTAGGAACAAGAAGCCTGAGAGCAGGAGGACGTCTTCAGTAAAGAACTTGTTTAGTCGCTTTACCCTTTCGCAGGCTATGCAGGTCGATTAGGCGTCCTGGGATTTTTTGATCGTCGAAGACGATCTGCTCGCTACTCCCTACGTCGGCGCACCGATAAACACTCGCTGACAAGATGATTCCTGCTCCGAGAGCGCTAGAATCTGGAATTGCTTTGAAAACATCCGCCGGGATCACGTATTTGTGTGTGCACTGAGCTGTGCTGCTTGGGGGCTGGTCGCACGGTCGTGAAAACTTGTCGATGTTGCCAATCACTCGAATATTTTCGCCGTAGAACAGCGAAACATAATAGGGACCCCAGTCTGGCCCGTACCCAAGGAAAACTGCAAATGCAAGAACGCTAAGCCACAGCTTATTCATGCGGCCGCCTCGTAAACTTTCCAAATATCAGGATGGCATACAAGGCAACGAAGAATGGTTGTCTCGCCCGGAAGAGGTGCGGCGTTATGTACCGGTGGTGAAGTAAAAATTCTCCGAATGTTCGGAGCTTTGATGCCTAACGTAAGGGCTTCTTTTTGGAGCCACACTTTCAGTGTTGCCCATTCATCGTCGTTGATCTCAAAGTCACCCAGTGGGAATAGCCAACACGAGTCCGTCACCCTGTTGAGCGAAAGTCCTAATGGAAAGCCGCTTAGGACTGCGAGGTACTTCAGCTTGCCGACCTCTAAGTAAAAGAATGAACGAGTAAACGGCTGTCCGCTTTCGCTAAAGGCTCGCCGCAGGTTCGGCGATCCAAATCGATCGATGTCGAAATCAAGTGTTGACGCGAGTGAGAGCAGATTGGACTTTCTAAGCAACGACGAAATCTCCATTACAAGATGGTGGTCGCTCGCGCCGATTTTTTTCGCGTTCACCGGCAGCCGCTCTTGAGCTCCGTGCATGTCGGTGAGACGTGTGTAGCCCATGCGAGCATCAGCAACGATCGTATTCCTGCCCGATCCGTCGAGATACTCTTCGAGGCGTTTCCAGTAAGGGTGTTTCTCCACCCACATGATGAGGTGCCGCGGGCACGGTTCCAGCGTGAGAGAAAAGTCTCGGAAGCTCTTCATGAACTGAGGAACAAATGTCTTTGGCATCCGCTCGCCCGGCTTCTGCGACCCGACAATGTCTCCTATAAGCCAGGTGTTGTCAGAGATTTTTATGGCACTGATATGACCGACAGGTCGTCCTGCGGTTCCGGTGCTAACCCAACGATGAACCCAAAATTGCTCTCGTGAATCGGTCGCTAGTCCTTCTAAAATCGAGTGAGCCAAAGGACTATGTGTACGTAAGTATTCACTGCTTACTGCGCCCGACTGGCAGAACAGCTCTAGGATGCTGGCTGATTTATTTATGGATACGGTTGCGCCGGGCTCGATGTATCGAGAGATTCTTTTTAGCCATGAGACGCGGTCCTTTTCGGATCCAGCTACCCAGCGAAAGCGTAATATGGATTCAGAGAATGAACTAAGTGAGCAAGCCAGGCTGCTTCCCGTCAGAGAGAAATTCATTCCAATTGGAAAGCTGAGATCTGCAGTGGGGTCATTAACTTTTCCTGAGAAACCGGAGATCGATGCTTCGGTTAAGGCTATGGTGAATTGTAGTGCAGGTTTTACGACAGGGCATAGCTCAAGTTGCTCACTAGCGGCGAAGCGGTCCTGGGTTCGTCGATTCTCAGACGGTTCGCGCACAGAGTGTTGCGTCGTTGAACGATCAATGCCAATTCTGTATTCAATGCGACCAGCCTTAGGAGCATATATACGCTCCGCTCGTGCTATTGTATCGGATAAAGCAAAGCTGCCTTTTGAGGTCGAGATGCTGCCGACTATAGTGCTGTCGGGGGCGAGAGGAAGTTCGTGAGCGGACGACAGACATCCACCCAGTCCATTTTGTGAAAGATCTTCGAGTTGGAAAGACGCTTCGTAGTGCAGGCCTTGTGACTGAATGAGTACCGCGGTCTGTGTGCGGAGCGAATTTGGAAGATTAATGCGCTCACTCTTTCGAGAGTTTTTTACGGAGATGACGTCGGGAGTAGACGTGATTATTAGTTCACCCTCGAGCTGCTCGAACTCCACACTGAATTGGTGCCCATGGTTTGCAGTAAACTCAGATGCGACTTGGCGACGTCTATTGGCTTAAGGACCAGCTTTCGTTTGGATGCAGTGTCTCGCGGATTCGTTTCACGGAGATCAATCAGCTTCAGACGAAAAGACACCTCTTGGTAGATGGCAATTACGTCGACGCTGGTAAATAAAACTTCGCGCAAAATTCCCAAAAGTAACGCCGGTTGTTCGATGCTTTCTGGCAGCCGCCTATTCAAGCGCCACCTCTGCAAAGTTTTTTGTTGGAGAGGTTCGGCACGTCTTTTCGAATTAGAGGACTAAGGAAGCGTTCTTCACCTAGTTTTCGGCCCTTTAGGAGACTATTTATCTGACTGAGCACATCGCTACTTTTCTGTGCTGTTGCTGATTCGCCCGAAATTTGGCTGTACCAAAGTTTTCGTGAAGCTCTGAAGGAGTCGAATGGCTTTGGCATCGACTGGGCAAGAAGACATTGTCCTAGGCGCATTGCGGCTATTGCCATGATGTCGTCAGGATTCCGAACGGCTGGGTCTGCGCGGAACTCAAGTGTTCCGGTAAGTTTGGGTTTGATTATCTGAAGATCGCGAAGTCGCTTGAAAACATCGACAAATGTGTCGTCTGTCGGAACGCTTTCGAGTTCGTCGATTTTTTTTCCACCGAGCGAGTCATGCTCTGATCCGACTAGTTTTGTTTCGGTTAATGCATTTATCCAGGCGCTTAGAGTCCATTCTTGGAGGTCGGGGAAGCCTAAGAGGCGCATCCCTCGAAATACAGTTAGATATGGCGTCCACCGATCGTTGAGAGACCGAAGAATGTCGCTGTCGGATTTCGAGTTCAGGGAATGGCTTTGTCTAATTAGGTATGGTTCTATGGAATAGAGCTTGTTGATAAATGCGCTGTTTTCCCACCACGCGAATCCACCGGCATGGACTTGGGTCGCGGCGACGTACGACGGAAAGCTAGCTAGCTCCTCATTAACGAGTTCTCCGCGGTCGGAGTAGTGTTTGCGCCGCGACTCGTGCAGGGCAGGCAATTGGGGGTCGATCGCGGTTTGAACATCAATAGATACAGGCTCTGCCGGGACGGAAGAAAGACATCTCAGCTCAAGGCCTGTTCTTTGCGCAGCTTTTTCTATCGAAGTCCACACTTGCTCGAGGTCGGCTGCAAGATCGTTCAGATCGGCATAATGCCCCAATGCAAATTCTATGAGTTTAGGTGGAAACTCATATTTTACGGCCGAGAACGTACCATTTTTGTTTTCGTATGAAACACGAGTAAGGAGTGTTCCAAATTTCTCAGAAGCTCTCTTTGAGAAAATATTCCAACCTGGAAACGTTGCGAGTGTTTTAAAAAACTCCTGTGACTGTCGCAGCTCGGCAAACGCTCCGTTGACACCGGCGAGAAAGAGCTCTTGCTCTACGCCAATAGTTGGGCCACGAAGAAGGTTTGGTGTCTGCCGAAGAGCAACCGTTCTTCGGACGAACTCTACTATCCGTTTGTTGCGTTCCGGAAATGGTGTATCCATTCATACAGTTATCGGGTTTGAAGTAATTCGTCTTAATGAGGGCGCTGGTTCGTCGGGGGGGGATTTGTTTGACCGGCATTTTCTTCCCGCTCGAAGGCGTATTCGTCGTTTATTTCGGTGCTAGCGGCGAAATAAACGACGTAATAATACTGATTAGGAAGGGAGGGCGCCGACCAGCGGCCCCGGTTGCGGTCCGCTTTGGCCGGAAGCAAAGCGCTTCCCTGCCGGATTCCGGCTCGGCCAACTGTGCCCACTACTTCATCGACCATAGGCATCTGAACGGTCTCCTTTAATGACAAAAGCCAAGGTTACGGTCGTTCCTTGGTTCGGTGTTGATTCGAGTACAAGCTCGCCGACCCATTTGTTAACGCTGGCCTTTGCGCTGGCTAGTCCTAAACCAGTCCCATCCTTTTTATTATATGTGAACCCAGGCTCGCCGACTCTTTTCATCACGTCTTCAGGAATCCCTGCTCCATTGTCTTTTATCGAGAGCAATAAACGATTTCCTGCATGAGCAACAATAACATCGATCATGCTCTCGTGAGCGCTTGCCTCTATCGCATTGTTTAATAAGTTGGAGAGACAGCGAGAGAGTCTGGCGGGCTCCAGCATCATCAGTGACGAAGTGTCTTCAACGGGTGACGTGAAAAGCTCGATTTGTACGGACTTTCCAGGAGTTTGTTCAAGTTGCTTCGCTCGAATTTCGACGCGAACGAGCTCAATAAACTCCTTGTAAGAAACATAGCGGATACACTCGGTGTGGGTGGCGGCGGTGTCTTGCCTTATGACATCTTTGCGGGTGCGATATTCGTTGAGCAGTCCATTTGCTATGGATTCGATACGGGCGACGGCTTCGATGAGAATGGGGTACTCCTCGTGCCCTTTTTTTTCTAATCCCTTCGCAATAGTGGCGAGCGCGCTGACAGGAGACCTTATGTCGTGCGCGACCTCTGCTGCCATTGTGTTAAAGCGTTTTGCACTTTCTAGCTTATATCGCAAAAGATGCGATGCGACTTTGTCAGAAACAATTTCATTATAAGCGAGACGCATTCCCACTATACATAGGACGCTTATAGTGGCGGGGGTGATGATTGTAAAAGAAGAGGGGCCATTAACTATATATAGAGTGCTGGCAACTCCAAGTATGAGGCTTTGTGCGATTCCGAACTCAACCAGGATATGTTTGTCTGGGTTTTTCTCGATATCGAGTTGAGTGATACATCTAACTACACTGATCACACACCCAAGAAAAGAAAGACCAAGGCAGAGTTTATATATCAACACGAAGTGTTCTGGATGTGTGCTTAGTCCGATAACGCTGAGTAGAGTGAATAAGAGGTGCGCACTCAGCAAAAGACGGCTTTGCGTTGAATATGTTCCGAATAGAAAAACGAAAGCCGCGGAGAACAGACATCGAGCAATCAGCTGAAAAGCAGTGGCGGCAGACAAATCGACGACTGATTCGACATATCCTCCCAGAGAGATACCTTGAAGAAGTCCTGCGAAACCAATCGCGAGCAGGCCAAGAAGATGGCGCCGTTCCCCAAACGAAAGTCTGAGATTGCTAATCACAAGGAGAATTAGAATCGCGCTTGCTAGCGGGCCGAGAATCGCAAGATTAAATAACCGCCAAGCCTGAATGAGGCGTCCGAGTCTGTAGGTGGTTACTATGATTCTATTTTTAAAAAGACCTCGCCATGCTTCCGGTGAACTGGTTCGAATTATCAGAGAACGTTTTTCAGCGGGTTCCGATATCGAGAAGCCGGCACCAAAATCCAACGCGCCGTTAAGCTTGGGTGTGGGGCTATTGCTTGCTCCAATGCGATTTTCGCCAAGGAGGATCTCCCAGTTTGTCCAGGCGACTCCAAGCGAGACATAATACATCCCCGGAGGAAGCGAAGTTAGGGCGACTTCGATAGTATTTGGCGTTGTTCTCTGAGGTGAAATGTTTTGCTTTACGAGTTCGGCGAACCCAATAGGGGCTTGTTGTATAAATAAACAAAGAGCCACGAAAAAAAGTGCTCGGTATAACGTCCGAGAATCTAGATTAAGCTTTTTCATGCCCGCTTCCTGAGTACCTCCAGTTTAAGGCAATGCCAGCATTGGTTCTTGATTCTGGCGTGGGTCTAGGAGGGTTGGCGGTAGATATTGCCTACTCTGAATCTAATGGTGAATGACTCGCGAAGAAGAGGCGCTCGAGTGTCGATCAGATATTGATATGTCAGGTTCAATGACCTCACGTTTTTTGCAACGCTTCCTCTTTGTCGCTGCCGTCGGCGTGACATTAAATATGCCGTTGGCCTATGCCGGCAGCAAAGCCCTACCCCCACCAGACCCAGCCGCCGCCCACTGCGCCCGCTACCTGGTCGACGAAATGCACGAGGTCCTAAAAGAGGGCCGATACGAAAACTTCAGAGGCCTCGAAGATTATCGAGGCCTGCTCGGCGACTGGTTCCTCAAACATCTGTACGGCCTTGGCCGCTTCGCGCGCTGGATCGACATGGGCGCGGGCCACGGGCGCGCGCAGCGCGAGTATCTCGCCGACAAGTCGAACCTGGCCAAGAATGTCGTTCTCGGCAAGGCCAAGACGCTGGCCGTTGCCTACGAGCAGCCGGTTTTTCGCGACAAGGCGGCGCTCTACGACAGCACGCTTCCCACGCCGAAGCGCCACCAAAAGCTCATCGGCCGGTTCGTCGAGGACATTCCCGACGCCGAGCTCGGCAAGGCCGATCTCATCACCGACGTTTACGGCGCGCTTTCATACACCGATCGACTCGATGAGGTGCTCAACAAGTACCTTCGCATCCTGAACGACGGCGGCGCGATCTACTTTTATACCGAGTCGCTCAGGACGAAGATCTGGCGAAAGGACGGCACCGTCCTCTATCTCTACGAATGGCTGCAAACCCTGCAAGGTCTTAGAGTTGAGACCGATCTGCGGGGCTATCGCATCACCAAAACCAGCCCCGACGCCCAGGTGCCACAGCTGAAGCTGATCGGCGGCTATGCCTCGAAACCGCCCGCCAGAATCTTTAAAGAGCAATAAATCCCTGGATGTGATACACCTAGGGTACGCCAGCCGCCCATTATGATGACGTAACGGGCTTGAGCTGACGAATACGGCCGTGTTTAGAGTTCTCGGGTTCATCTCCTCCTCTCAAGACGGCAAACCGCCCTTAGGAGGACGGATATTAATGGAATCATTCAAGGAGCTTTCGCTCCCGGCAGAACTCTATCGTGCGATCGAAAAAATGGGCTACACGAAGCCCACCCCCATCCAGGCTCAGGCCATTCCGGTGATTCTCGCCGGACGTGACGTCATGGGCTGCGCCCAGACCGGCACGGGAAAGACGGCTGCCTTCGGCATCCCGACCATCATCAACCTCATTCAAAACCCGAAAAAGACGGCCCTGATTCTCGCGCCCACGCGCGAGCTCGCGCTGCAGATCGACGACGTTTTCGGCGAGCTCACCTCGCAGCATCCCGAAATCCGCACCGCCATTCTCATCGGCGGTGCCTCGATGAACCCGCAGATCTCGCAGCTTCGCCGCAACCCCCGCATCATCATCGCGACGCCGGGCCGGCTGCTCGACCATCTTCGCCGCAAGACGGCCAACATCGCCAACACCGGCATACTGATTCTCGACGAAGCCGATCGCATGCTCGACATGGGCTTTGCGCCGCAGCTCAACGACATCCTTCGCTACGTGCCCAAGCAGCGCCAGACGCTGCTGTTCTCGGCCACGTTCGAGGCGGCGATCGTCAAGCTCGCGCAGAAGTACCTCGCCAACCCCGAGCGCATCACCATCGGCCAGACCTCGACGCCGGTGAAAAAGATCGCGCAGTCGGTGGTCGAAACCACCGTCAAAGGCAAGAACGACACGCTCGTCGACGAGCTCGACGCCCGCGCCGGCTCGGTGCTGATCTTCGCGCGCACCAAGCGCCGCACCGACAAGCTTGCCCGCTACCTCAGCGGCTGCGGCTACAAGGTCGACCGCATCCACGGCGATCGCTCGCAGCGCCAGCGCGTCGACGCGATCGACGGGTTCCGTGACGGCAAGTTCGACATCCTCGTGGCCACCGACATCGCGGCCCGCGGCATCGACATCCCGCACATCGCCCACGTCATCAACTACGACCTGCCGATGACGCCGGAAGATTACGTGCACCGCATCGGCCGCACGGCTCGCGCCGGCGCCGACGGCCAGGCTTTGAGCCTGATCACGCCGGAAGACCGTGGCCAGTGGCGCCTGATCTCGAAGCTGATCGACAAGGCTTCTCCGGCTCGGGGCAACTGATCCCGGGATGAAGCTGTTGGCAGTACGTGCAGGGGCGCTCGCGATCGCGGCGTTCCTGTTCTTTACCTTCGTGCTCCTGCCCGTGAAAACGGAAGACGGCGACTATACGGTCGTCAACCGGCTGGCTTACCTCCGCGGCGAGTCGCCACGCAGGGGCGACGTGGTCGCCATCGAGCTGGCGGCCGGGCACTCGGCCGTGTTTCTCAAGCGCATCGTCGGCATGCCCGGCGAGCGCTTCGAGATCCGCAAGGGGCGCACGCTCATCAACGGCGCGCTGCTCGACGAGCCCTACGTGAAGTCGCGTCTGGAGACCTGGACGATCGACGAGCTCACGCTCGGCGACGACGAGTACTACGTGATCGGCGACGATCGCGGACAGCCGCTCGAGCACCATCGCCTGGGACGGGCCCGCCGCGATAAGGTGCTCGGAAAGGCGCTCCGGTGAGAAAGCTCGTCGCCACCCTGGTTTTTATCGCGCTGGTTTTCGTGGCCCACCGTTATCTCATGCCCGACGACGACGGGCAGATCCGCGACCGGCTGGCCGCGCTCGCGCGGGCCGCGACGGTCGCGCGCGAGCTCTCGCCGCTCGAGGTCGCCGCGCGCGCCAACGAGGCGCAGGGCTACGTCACGTCCACCGCGGTCATCGAGCTCAAGCCGCTCGAAGGCGCGGCTCGCAAGATCGAGGGCCGCGAAGGCCTGAGGCTGGCCATCGCCGCGGCCGCCCTGCGGTTTCACCTGCTCACCGTCTCGTTTCTCGACGTGAAGACCGAGATCTCGCCCGACCGTCGCAGCGCCACGGCGTACGCCACGGCGCGCGCGCGCAGCGAGGCCGAGAAGTGGGAAGAGGTCATCGAGCTCAAGTTCTCGCTCGAGAAGGAAAACGGCGTGTGGCTCATCTCGCGCGCCGAGAACCACGAGAGCCTCGAGCGCCGCTGACTGGCGGGTTGACTGACCGGCGAGATGACCAAGCGCTAGCCACTGTCGAACGCGCGAAGAGCGGTGCTTGATTTCAAGCAGCCGCAAGCCGCCGGAACTCTTCGGTTGCTGGATGGCACCGTGCTTGAATAAGCTATGGGTGGGGAGACACTTTTTTATGAAGACGTTTTTTTACCTGATGCTCACGGCTCTGGTCGCGATCGCCACCACGCAGGTCGCGCGTGCCGACTTCGATCCCAAGGGCAGAAAACACGCGGGCTCGCTCGCGTTCACTCCGCTCAATCCCAAATCGACCCGCGTGTATCTCATCAACAGGCACGTCGACAAAGCGGAGTGCGTTTCGCGCCACGGCTTCTGGTACGGCAAGGTCTGCAACAAGTGTCCGGTCGGCAAG
>JACQAW010000281.1 GCA_016194725.1 Deltaproteobacteria bacterium | reverse complement strand
GAAAGGGCGTGTCGCAGGCCGGGGCTGGCACCGCGACGCGCATGCTTCGCCACTTCTGGTACGAAGGTGAAAGCCATTTCGGCATCGACTTCGGCAAGGATCAGGAGACGGACCGGCGCGCCCAGCTGTTTTACCGGCTGGCGCTGATTGCCTTCGCGGTCGACGAACCGTACTGGGGCTACCGATTCCTGGCCAATGCGCTTCACTACGTTCAAGACATGACCCAGGTGTTTCATGCCAAAGCCGTGCTTACGAGTAAAATGACCGATGCGTATGCGCTCATTCACGCCGAGCTTTGCAGGGCCCAAATTGCGCTGGGACATGCCGGCGACCCGATACCGCCCAGATGCGCGCGGCCCGAAGACCAGCTTGACGCCGCGGTAATCAAGAATGGCTGGATTGTGGGCGCCTATCACGCGCTTTATGAAGACTACGTGCGGGGCATGGTGGAAAATTACAGCAAAGCCGGCTCGGCCTGGCTTTCTGACGTGGATGGATATTTCGAAAAACAAATTCCCGCCGGCCAGCTGACGTGGCGAAGCAAATCGGAAGATACCGCGATGGGCGAGCTGCTGGACATGAGGCAAGCCATTCGCACTGCTCGAAAATCAATGCTTCGATTCTCGCAGGCTGTCGGTGATTCGGCGTATGAGGCATTCGGCTTCAATATTCGGTACCACCCGAATATCGCGCGCCAGGCATTGATAGAGGCGGGTACGCCTCACTCGCTGGGTTACCGCATGGGCAGGATGGGCTATTACCAGGAAGGCGTTGATTTGACTTATCGCCAGCAAAAGGGCGAGCATGCGCTCGCTGAAGTTACGCGAAACGTGCTTATTCACCTTGGCGTCTGGACTCGTGAGTTCCTGAGTTTTTCGCTGGAGTCGGCTTCGAGCGCATCGGGCAGGGTCGAAAGCGAGCGCCTTCGGCAGCAGTTCAGGCTGCAATGTGAGCAGGGCTCGCGCAAGCCTTGAACAAGTGCTCAAGGTGGCACAAGATAAAAATCAAACCGTGAATCAGAATATTCGGGCTTTGATAAGACCTGTTGCCGCGCGTTTCGTGAATTTGATTCTACGCGCCTATCACTGCGGCCGACCTTGGCGATTTTTTGCGGCGACCCGACCTTGTCGAAGAATATTTCGTGGCTCTTCGTTCTTATTTCAGAAAGAGCAGGCTGCATCGCGCGGGTTATCTTAAGATTCTCGAACAGCTTTCGGCTGTTGCCTCGCAAGCCGACGGTCTGGGCGCGGCGCTTTGGGCGTTACCATCGCCGGTCGAGTTCAAGATACAAAACACGAGTCCCAGTCATGGACGCGGAGTGCTGCTTGACGTGTGGAGAGTTTATCGAACCGAATGGCTCGAAAGCCTGCGGGCCAGGTGCAAACTAGAGGTGGAGCAGCGCGCCTTCAAAGATTGCGAGGCCCACCTTTCACGGGTGGTGGCAGAGCTGAACCGAAAGATAAGGGATTTCGAGACCGGGTTGGAGCGGTTAAACAAAAAGAAACGCCTTGAGCTTGCCGGACGGTTTTATGCCCAGCTGAAGCAGGATGCCGAAATCACTCGAGCCGCGAGTTTTTTGCTTTATCGTTACCTGATTACCGAAAAAAGCACCTATCTGTTCGAGGCGGATAATGCTGACCTGATCATCGAGTTCTTCAGCCACCTGGCCCAACACGCGAGCGAGATAATTCCGGCGCAGCTGGAAGGTGAATGTCCCAAGTTCCTGGCCTGGAGAATCAAATCGCTGATTCCCAGCACTCAGCAGCTGCTGTCGGATTCGGTGATGCTGCCGAGGCTTTATCGTAGGACCTCAAACGGTAAATCCGTGCTGGTGGGTTCAACGCCCTCTTCGGATTTTGAAACGGTGAGTGTGCGCCCGCTGCATGGCGTTTGGACCGGGATAGTGCATCAAGATTGTCTTGCGGGAGAACACCGTAACTTAGACAACACCTCGCCCAGGCGCTGGGCCATTGGTGGGCTTGCAGGAGCGCTTACGTTGTTTTTGAGTCGCGATGGTGCCTATCAGGGCGTGATTCGACTTATTCCCATGCAAGGCCCGGACGATCAGCGAGTCGTATCAATTGATGCTTGTGCTCCAGTACTAGGAACGCAGGTCAACGTCGAGAAACCGAAATCCCTATTTGAAGCGTGGCTCGTGGCACTCGTTTCGAATATTCCTGAAACACTGCGTCGCATCGTGATGAGTGAAAGCACCGATGGTGACCTTGCGCAGGTGAAGCAGGTGATCTGGGAGTCGCCGTGTTATCGCGAAGGACTCGATTTGGGCCGCTCAGACCAGTTTCGATTCTCGGATCCCAAAACCGAACAGTATCTGCGAACCCTGCCTTTGACGCAGGCAGCTCGGTTTCATAGCGACAGTTTTGTTACCGATATGACCCTTCACGACTCTGGAAAAATTCGCCTGCTCGAGCTCCCGCCGCATTGCGTCTGGTAAAGACCGCGGAACGGCCACCATAGCTTGACATTTCCGCCCGAACGTCGTTTTTTAGATGTCGCTCAGAGCACGAATTCCCGGGGGAAATCGCCATTAAAACTCCAACTCACACGCGCCGGATTCTGGGATACTGGAATGCCACGGCAACGCCACCAGCATCCGGACTCGATGCGCTTGAAACGGCGCTTCAACGCGTCGCCGAATCGTTCTACGTTCTTGATTCGAAGGCCGGTCAGGTTTCGATTGGGCGCGGCGGCGTTGCCACGATGGGCGACGACGTTGCAGCCGGCGAACACGGCCTCGCGATTCGCGCGTTTGTTCCCGCGCTTAAACCAGAGCAGCTTGGCGATGCCGCGTTTCGTTCCGCGCACGGCGTGCGATATGCTTACATCGCCGGCGAGATGGCCAACGGAATCGCATCGGCGGAAATCGTCGAAGCGATGGGCCACGCGGGCATGCTGGGTTTTTTTGGGGCGGCCGGGCTTTCGCCCGCGCAGGTGGAAGCGGCGATTGTCAGGATTCAGAAAAATCTGGGTCAGCGCCCCTATGGATTTAATCTTATTCACAGCCCCAACGAACCCGCGCTGGAAGCTGAGCTCGTCGAACTTTATCTCAGGTACGGCGTGAAGCTGGTTTGCGCTTCCGCCTATCTGGACCTGACGCTGCCCGTGGTTCGTTATCGCACTGCCGGCATTCACCGTGGGCCAGGTGGCGAAATCGTCGCACCCAACCAGCTCATCGCAAAAGTTTCGCGCGTCGAAGTGGCACGCAAGTTTTTGTCGCCGGCACCGGAACGGTTTTTGAAGCAGCTCATGACATCGGGACACCTGACTGCCGAGCAGGCGTCGCTTGCCGGTCAAATTCCACTGGCGGAAGATCTTACGGCAGAAGCCGATTCCGGCGGCCACACCGACAATCGTCCGGCCATTACGCTGATTCCAACGATGCTGGCCCTGCGTGATGAAGTGCAGGCTCAGTACGACTATGCGCGCGCGCCGCGCATCGGTGCCGCTGGTGGAATAGCGACTCCGGCTTCGGCCGCGGCGGCATTTGCGATGGGTGCGGCTTACGTGCTCACGGGCTCGATCAATCAGTCGTGCGTCGAGGCGGGAATTTCGCCCGTCGTGAAAGAAATGCTCGCGCAGTCCGGGCAAGCGGACGTGATCATGGCGCCGGCCGCTGACATGTTTGAAATGGGAGTCAAGGTTCAGGTTCTCAAGCACGGAACGCTGTTCGCGATGCGTGGGCGCAGGCTTTACGACATCTACCGCGAGTACGGGAGCCTTGAGGCAATTCCGGCAAACGTGCGCCAGGGACTTGAGCGCGATTTTTTCCGAACGACACTTGAAGACGCGTGGGTTAAAACCCGTTCCTATTTTGAAACGCGCGACCGTGCGCAGATTGAAAAGGCCGAGCGCGACCCCAAGCACAAGATGGCGCTCGTATTCCGCTCGTATCTTGGCCAGACTTCGCGGTGGGCCATTGCCGGTGAGGAGTCTCGAAAAATCGATTATCAGGTTTGGTGCGGCCCCGCGATGGGAGCCTTTAACGAATGGGTAAAGGGCTCTTTTCTCGAGCCTGCCCGGGCCCGGGCGGTGGTACCGGTTGCCCTGAACATCATGTACGGAGCGGCGGTACTTGCGCGAATCGCGACCTTGCGCGCGCAGGACGGATCGGGAACTCAAACCTGTCGCGTGCCGCCTGTCGAACTTAATCAGCTCCATGAAAGGATGAATTGATGAGCACGCCAATTGCCATTATTGGGATGGGTTCGCTTTTCCCCAAGGCCCAGAGCTTGCGCGACTACTGGCGCAACATTCGCAATGGCGTTGACGCGATAACCGAGGTGCCTGCCTCGCATTGGTCGCCCGACGAGTATTTCGACAAAGATCCCGCATCACCCGACCACACCTACAGCCGCCGTGGCGGTTTTATTTCGCCGTACGCATTCGACCCGTTGGCCTTCGGGGTGCCGCCTTCGGCGCTCGAGGCAACGGACACTTCGCAGCTGCTGGGGCTGGTGGTTGCCAAAGCCGCGCTGGAAGACGCCGGCTATGGCGAAGCTCGCGAATTCGACCGCGACAAGGTCAGCGTGGTTTTGGGCGTGACGGGAACACTAGAGCTGGTCATTCCCCTGGGCGCGCGGCTGGGCCATCCCATCTGGCGCAAGGCTTTGCACGAGGCCGGCATTCCCAAGGAAAAAGCGCAGGAAGTGGTCGAGCGCATTGCGGCCGGATACGTGCCATGGCAGGAAAGTTCCTTTCCGGGGCTGCTGGGCAACGTGGTGGCTGGCCGAATCGCCAATCGCCTGAATCTTGGCGGCACCAACTGCGTGGTTGATGCAGCCTGCGCAAGCTCGCTTAGCGCCACGCACCTGGCGATTCTGGAGCTGGCCGCCGGCCGCTCGGACATGGTGGTCACTGGCGGAGTGGATACCTTCAACGATATTTTCATGTACATGTGCTTTAGCAAAACGCCCGCGCTTTCGCCTACCGGCGATGCCCGGCCTTTTGACGAGTCGGCCGACGGCACGATTCTGGGCGAAGGCATCGGAATGCTGGTGCTCAAACGCCTGGCTGATGCCGAACGCGATGGCGATCGTATTTACAGCGTGATTCGCGGAATGGGAACGTCCAGCGACGGCCGCTCGAAAAGCATTTATGCGCCTCGATCAGAAGGGCAGGCGAAAGCCCTGCGCGCCGCTTACGACAACGCCGGAATTTCGCCCGAAACAGTAGAGCTGGTCGAAGCGCATGGCACGGGCACGAAGGCGGGCGACGCAGCCGAAATTGGCTCGCTCAAAATGGTTTACGGCGATACCGCCAGCGGACGCGCCTGGTGCGCGCTGGGCTCGGTGAAGTCGCAGATCGGGCATACGAAAGCGGCAGCCGGTGCCGCCGGTTTGATGAAAGCCGCATTGGCTCTGCATCACAAAGTTTTGCCGCCGACGATTAAAGTCAAAGCGCCGAATCCGAAGCTGGGTTTGGCGGGCTCGCCTTTTTACCTCAATACCGAAGCCCGGCCTTGGGCCGCGAACACGCAGCATCCTCGTCGCGCCGCGGTCAGCGCCTTTGGTTTTGGTGGCAGCAACTTTCATGTGGTGCTTGAAGAACACAGTCCGCGGAAATCAGAGATTTGCTGGGATGGGCAAACGGAAATCGTCGCCATGTCGGCCTCGTCGTCCGCGGATTTGAGAAATCAGCTTGCGGGCTGGAAGGCCGACGCGGCCAGGGGCATGACTCAGGCGCGGCTTGCGGCCAAAGCGGCTGCGGCTCGCCAGGCGTTTCGTGCGAGTGATGCCTGTCGTCTGGTGCTGACCGTGGAGTCGGCGGCTGTGCTGGCAAAGAAAATCGAGCAGGCTACGGTGGCGCTTGAGCGCGAATCAGGGAACGACTGGGATCTGCCAGACGGCATATATTTCGGCGCTGGCGCGGATGTGGGTAAAACCGCGTTTCTGTTTCCGGGCCAGGGCTCGCAGTACGTTGCCATGGGGCGCGATTTGACTTGCATGTTTCCCGAGGCGGAGCGCGCGCTTTCGGAAGCCAATGCGGTGGCGC
Source organism: Deltaproteobacteria bacterium (assembly GCA_016194725.1). Classification (GTDB taxonomy): domain Bacteria; phylum Bdellovibrionota; class UBA1018; order UBA1018; family UBA923; genus JACQAX01. The sequence goes on along the minus strand of JACQAW010000281.1, from coordinate 9,342 downwards.
TTGCCGGCGGCGTGCGTTTATCGGAACGCGTTTTTCCGCAGCAGTCTTTCGGTGAAGGGGCGAAAAACGAGCACCAAGCCGCGCTAACCGCCACGGATGTGGCCCAACCCGCGCTTGGCGCGATGAGTATGGCCTGGCTGCGCGTGCTGGAATATTTCGGTATTACGGCCGATGCCGTCGCGGGTCACAGCTTCGGTGAACTTGTGGCATTATGCGCGGCCGGCCGTATTGACGCAGCGGCCTTGCATCGGCTTGCGCGCTTGCGCGGAAAGCTGATGGCCGAAGCGGGCACGACATCCGCAGATTGCGGTTCGATGCTGGCCGTGCGCGCGCCGCTGGCCGAGATTGGAAAATTCATCGCAGCCGAAAAACTCGAGCTGGTGCTGGCTAACCGCAACGGCCCTGGCCAGGGTGTGCTGTCGGGAAGCAAGACCGAGATCAAGCGTGCCATCGCGGCCTGCCGCGCGCATGGGCTGACCGGAAAAGAACTTTCGGTCGCCGCTGCTTTTCACAGCCCGCTGGTGGCGCGTGCAGCAGAGCCATTTGCCCGCGAAGTGGGCAGCATCGATTTTTCGAGCGGCTGCATTCCCGTCTACTCGAATACGACCGCCGGCGTTTACCCGGCCAATGCCGCCGAGGCCTCGGCTCTTTTGTCTGAGCAGCTGGCCAAGCCTGTCGATTTTTTGGGAATGATAGAAAATCTTTATCGCGACGGCGTCCGCTGTTTTATAGAGGTGGGGCCCAAGTCGACGCTGACGGGATTGGTGTCGGCGATTCTTGCGGGGCGCCCGCATCAGGCTTTGAGTGTCGACTCGTCGTCTGGCCGGCGATCGGCGCAGGTCGATCTCGCGCGGGTCTTGTCGCAGCTTGCGGCATCGGGCCATCCGGTGAAACTTGCGGAATGGGAAAAAACCGAAGAGAACACCGCTTCTGCGGTGGAACCCAAGATGACGGTGATGCTGTCGGGAGCGAATCATCGAAGCAGTGTTGCGGGGCCGAAAGACGCTCGGGCTCCGACGCCCATGTCGGCACCGGTTGCCGTTGCAGTTCCGGTCTCGGCGTCTGCTCCTGCGGCGGTGGCTGCGCCCGTGCCGGGCTATTCACGCGAGGCTTTGACTTCTGCGCAAAATGGTTTGAACGCGTTGCAGATATTGCACCAGCAGACGGCGGCGTTGCATAAACAGTTTTTGGAAGGGCAGGAAGCCGCGCAAAGAGCTTACCAGAAGTTGTTTGAAGAGCAGAGTCGGTTGTTGGGCGGCGGAGCTTTCGTGTCCACTCCGGTTACTGCGACTGTGCCGGAGACAGTTGCTGTGTCAGCTGCAGTATCTACTCCTGTGTCGGTTCCCGTGCCCACGGCGGTGGTGAAACCAGCAGTTATTGCTGCGGTTCAAGTGGCTAGCTCCTTCGACAGCGCGGGCCTCGAGCGGGTTTTGCTGGCGGTGGTATCCGAAAAAACGGGATATCCCGCCGAAACCCTGCAGCTCGACATGGATCTGGAATCGGACCTGGGAATTGATTCCATCAAGCGCGTTGAAATTCTGGCGGGCATTCGCGAGCGGCTTCCCAGCACACCAAGCGTGGATCCGGAGCATCTAGGAGCCCTGAGAACGTTGCGCCAGATCGTGGTTTTCATCTCTGATCGCGCGGGTGCCGACGGGCCGGCGCAGAAGGCTGATGTTGTCAGCAAGCCCGCGGCTGTTGGCTTCGACAGCGCGGGTCTTGAAAAAGTTTTACTGGCCGTTGTGTCCGAAAAAACCGGTTATCCGGCCGAGACGCTGCAGCTGGATATGGATTTGGAATCTGATCTGGGAATTGACTCCATCAAACGAGTCGAAATTCTTGCGGGCATACGCGAGCGGCTTCCCGACACGCCAAGCGTGGATCCGGAACATCTGGGTGGCTTGCGCACCTTGCGCCAGATCGTCTCGTTCATCAGCGAACGTGCGATTTCGCCTGCCGTCGCAACGGCTGCCGCGGCGCCGGCCGACAGCGCGATTCTGGAACGGGTGCTTCTAGCGGTAGTTTCTGAGAAAACGGGCTACCCCTCGGAAACGTTGCAGTTCGACATGGATCTGGAATCGGACCTTGGAATTGATTCCATCAAGCGCGTTGAAATTCTCGCGGGCATTCGCGAACGCCTGCCCGAAACGCCAAATGTTGACCCGGAACATCTGGGTGGCTTGCGCACCTTGCGCCAGATTGTCAGCTTCATCGCCGAAAAGGCCAATGCCGGAAAACCCACGGCCAAGGCGAATCCGACGAACCCAACGCCATCGGTAGCCGCTGCGGTCGACGCTGCGCCGGCCCCTGTTGTATTGGATCGACGCGTGCTGGTTACTATTGCACTGCCAGCCTTGAGCGACAGGCCGATGGAAATTGCGGCAGGCCACGAAGTTCTGGTGACCGACAATGGCACGCCGCTAGCGCATGAGATTGCACGTCAGCTGGGCGAGCGCAAAATCACGGCGCGCGTCGTGGCCTGCGATGTCGCGCTGGGTGCCAAGCGTACCCCAGTGGGTGGTTTGATTTTGCTTGCGCCCGTGGCCGCTGTTCAAGGCGCAGCGTGGCCCCTGTCGTCTGAAACTTTTCTTAAAAATGTGTTTCAGCTCGTAAAAGCGGTGAGTACCGACCTTCGTGCGGCGGCTCGCAAGGGTGGCGCCGTGCTGGCAACGCTTTCGCGACTGGACGGAAGCTTTGGCGCCCATGACAGTTTGAGCCCGGAGGTTGATCCTTTGCAGGGAGGGCTTGCCGGCCTGGCCAAGACGGTTGCGGCGGAATGGCCCGAAGTCCGCGCGCGCGCGCTTGATGCGCATCCGGCCTGGACCGACAGTGCAGTGGCCCAAGCCGTTATTGGCGAACTGGCTGTAAGTCAGCCGCTTGAAGTGGGTCTGGCTCCTGATGCGCGCCTGGGACTTGATACCGCCGAGGCTACGCTTGAAAGAGCCCCGCTTGCGTTTGCAGCCAATGACGTTGTTGTCGTCACGGGCGGTGCTCGTGGCGTGACCGCCGAGGCGGCATTCGCGTTGGCCAAAGCCGCGCATCCCACGCTTGTTTTGATTGGGCGTTCGCCGATGCCGGAACCCGAACCTGTCTGGCTGACTGGCCTTGACACCGCATAGTGCATGGAGCGGGTTTGCTGGAAGACAAGCTGATCGAAGATAAAACACCAGAGCAGTTCGAAGCGGTGGTGGATACGAAAATTGCCGGCTTGCGCGCGCTGCTTGAAGCGACTACGCCGGATGAGCTGCGCTATCTGGCGCTGTTCTCATCCATCAGCGGACGCATGGGGCGTCGTGGCCAGGTGGATTACGCCATGGCAAACGAAGTTCTGAATAAGGTGGCGCGTCGCGAGGCTTTGCGCCGTCCGGCTTGCCGCGTGGTCGCGGTCAACTGGGGTCCTTGGGATGGCGGAATGGTCGGGCCGGGCTTGAGCCGCGAGTTCGCCAAAGAAGGCGTGCCGCTGATTCCGTTGCATGCCGGCGCCGAGGCGTTTGTCACTGAGCTTTCAGCTGCACCGGGGAGTGCCGTGGAAGTCGTAGTGGGTGGCCCTGCTGAAGTTCGCGCGCAGACCGTGGCAGTAAAGTCGGCCGCACGGGTTTCGGGCTCCGCGCTCTCGGTTGCTTTTGAGAGCTCGGTTCAGGTAGCCCGCAATCCGTTTCTGACTTCGCATGTGCTGGCCGGACGTCCGGTTCTTCCACTGGCGATGATTATGGAATGGTTGGCTCATGCCGCGCTTCACGGAAACCCAGGTTTGCATTTTCACGGCTTCAAAGACCTGCGCGTGCTTCGCGGACTTACGTTTGAAGCGGACAAAGTGGATGTCGCGGTTTTCGCCAGCTCGGCCCAAGCGGTGGAAGGATTTTACGAGCTGACCGTCGAGCTGCGCAGTGGAAGCGGTCAATCGGCTACCCACGCGCGTGCGACAGCCGTTTTGACCGGCCAAATGCCGGCGGCGCCCGGACCACGCACGACCAACGGCCTGATTGACGGTACGTACGAGCGATCGGTGGAGTCGGCATACAACGACGTTCTTTTTCACGGAGACCATTTCAGGGGCATTCAGGAAGTGCTGGGAATTTCCCCGCACGGAATCACGGCACGCGTAAAGCCCGCGCCAGATCCCAGGATTTGGACGGCCGATTCCCTGCGTTCCAGCTGGATTGCCGATCCATTGATTGTCGACGCGGGTTTTCAGCTGGCGATTCTGTGGTGCCAGCAAAGGCTGGGTGCACCGTCGCTGCCGGCTCGCGTGGGCAGCTACAAACAGTTCCGCGCATTTCCCCGCGAAGACGTGATGGTTTCATTTTTGCCGCGCGATGCAAGCCAGCTTCGCGTGACCGGCGACATCGTTTTCTCGTCAATGAATGCCGCAGGCGAAAGCGGCTTGATTGCGATGATCGAAGACTACGAATGCACGGTCGACGCGCGGCTGACGGCTGCCTTCAAGCGCAATGAAAACAGCCGGCAATCGAGCCCCGTGCTGAGCATCTGAAATGAGGTCACACCAGAACGCCCACATTGCCATAGTTGGAATGGCCGGAATGTTTCCGGGAGCGTCTTCGCTCGAGGAGTTTTGGAGCAATCTGCTGGCGCGTAAAGATGCCGCGCGCGAGGTTCCAGCGGGGCGCTGGCATGTCGAGCCCGCAGCGTTGAAGTCGGCAACGCCGGGTCAGCCAGATCGGGTAGCCTCGGTGCGCGGCTGTTTTCTGGACAAGTTCGAGTTCGATGCCGAGGGCCTGGACGTCGACCCGGCGTTTGTTTCACAGCTCGATGTGCTTTCGCATATCGTATTGCACACGGGGCGCGCGGCGTTTCGCGACGCCGTGATGACCGGTGTGAATCTGGACCGTGTTGGCGTGGCGCTGGCCAACATTGCGTTGCCGACCGAATCCGTTTCAAAACTTTCGCGCGAGGTGCTGCTGCCCGCGCTTTTGGAAGCAAAACCACCGATTGTTCCCGAAGCGCTTGCGGCTGCACGCTACGTCACAGGACTGCCGGCCGGATTGCTGGCCAAAGGTTTGGGCCTGGGAGCCGGGACATTTACAATCGATGCCGCGTGCGCGTCGTCGCTGTACTCGCTTGATGTGGCCTGCCGTGAGCTGCGCACGGGTCGTGCCGACGCCATGCTGGCCGGAGGGGTTTCGCGACCTGATTCGCTATATACGCAGATTGGTTTTACGGCGCTGCATGCGCTGTCGCCCACGGGGCGTTGCTCGCCTTTTGACTCACGCGGCGATGGCCTGCTGGTTGGCGAGGGCGCGGGAATTTTCGTGCTCAAGCGGCTGGACGATGCCATCCACGCGGGTGATCGCGTCTATGGCGTGATTCGCGGAATCGGTTTGAGCAACGACGTCGGCGGCAAGCTGCTGGCACCCGACAGCGAAGGCCAGCTCCGGGCCATGCGCGGGGCATACGACGAGGCGGGCTGGCAGCCAAGCGATGTTGATTTGATTGAATGCCATGGAACAGGTACGCCCGTAGGCGATGCCGTCGAGCTGGGTAGCCTGATAAGTCTGTGGGGCGACAAGGGTTGGACGCCCGGTCAGTGCGTGATTGGCTCGGTCAAGGCATCGATTGGGCACCTGCTTACGGGCGCGGGTGCCGCCGGTTTGGTAAAAACGCTCCCGTAATCGGTGTTTCCGTTCGCAAGCCACGGGCTGAAGCACCGGTACCTATTGCCGTCGTGGGGATGGAAGCGCGTTTTGGAAAACTCGAGTCGCTGCGTGCTTTTCAGGAAGCCGTGTTTAATGGGGTATCAGCGGTAGGTGCGCGGCCCGCCGAACGTTGGCGCGGAATCAAGGTTGCCGAGGAATTTCCCGGCGCCTATCTTGATTCGCTTGCCGTCGAGCCGGGCGAATTTCGCATTCCGCCCAACGAAATCGCGCAGCTGCTGCCGCAGCAGCTGCTGATGCTTCAGGTTGCGAAGAACGCGCTCGATGATGCCGGGCTGCTGGCCAAAGGCCGTCGCGAAACCCGCTTGCGCGCGGGCGTGGTGGTGGGCATGAGCCTCGACCTCAATACGACGAACTTTGACCTGCGCTGGTCGCTCAATGAACGTGATGAGCGGCGCGACGCCGTGGCGCCGGCTCTGAATGCGACACGAACGCTGGGCGCGCTGGGTGGCATGATTGCCAGTCGTATTGCGCGCGAGCTCGATTTTGGCGGCCCATGCTTTACGCTTTCCAGTGAGGAAAGTTCAGGGTTGCGCGCGGTCGAGGTGGCAGTTCGCAATCTGCAAGACCGCAAGCTGGATCTGGTGGTCTCGGGCGCGGTGGACGTCACGGGCGACCCGCGAGCGGTTTTGGCCGGCGACATGCTCAGTGCTTATGCTCAAACGGCAGCGCGGCCGTTTGACTCGTCCGCGTGTGGTGCGAACCCCGGTGAAGGCGCAGCTGCAGTGGTGCTCAAACGCCTCGAAGACGCTCAGCGTGACGGCGACCGCATATACGCGGTCATTCGCGGCCTGGGTTCGGCGAGTGCGGGCAACTATGCGCACGCGCTGGAGCGTGGATATCAGGATGCGGCGGTCGAAGCCGCGTCGATAAGTTATGTCGAAGCCAATGCCAGCGGCAATGCGGAGCTCGATGCGCTCGAGGCACAGGCACTCGTTGAGTTTCGCGCGGCCGAAGTTTCCGGGGAAGGACCGACTTGCGCGCTGGGCTCGGCCAAGGCCGTGATTGGTGACGCGGGCGCGGCGGCCGGGCTGGCTGGCCTGGTAAAAACCTGTCTTTGCCTGTTTCATGAAATTCTTCCGCCCTTGCCGGGTTTTCAAAGTCCGCGTGCCGAGCTCGCGGCGCGGGCAAATCCGTTTCACGTTCCCCAAAGGCCGCTGCCGTGGCTGCGCGATCGGGCAAAAGGGCCGCGGCGCGCTGGCGTAAGCGCAATGGGCGCGGACGGCAGCTGTTTGCACGCGGTGCTCGAAGGTGTGGAGCGCGCGCCGGCTGACTGCGCAGTGGAGCGAAACCAGCCGCTGGGTTCGCGTCCTGAAGCGCTTTTCGCAGTTACGGCCGCCGATCAGCAAGGACTGAGCGCCGCTTTGGCCGAGCTTGAAGCGCATTCCCGCAGAAATGAAAAGCTGGCGGTCGAGGCGCTGGCACGCTCGTGGTTCGCGCTGGGGCATTCTGACGGCAAGCATGCATTGGCCGTGGCCATCGTGGCTTCGGACGTCGCTACGGTGACGTCACGGGCCCGCGAGGCGCATACCGCTCTGGCCTCGGCTCCTGGCCGCGCGCTGGATGGACGAGCTGGAGTTTATTACAGCCCCGAGCCTCAGGGCCTGCGTGGCGAAATGGCGTTTGTTTATCCCGGCTCCGGAAATCATTTTATCGGAATGGGCACGGGAATGGCGTTGGAATGGCCGCACGTGCTGCGTGAGCAGGACAGCCAAAGCCAGCATCTCGCGAGCAACTTCATGCCGCACTGGCATGCACCGTATCGCCTGTCGTGGCAGAGCTGGGAAAGTGAAGCAGCCGCTGCGGTGGTGAGTGACCAGCACCGCATGATTTTTGGCCAGGTGACTCATGGTGTGCTGGTTACTGACGTGCTGCGCTCGTTGGGCGTGCATCCCAAAGCCGCGTTAGGATACAGCCTGGGCGAGTCGACATCGCTTTTTTCGCTGCGTGCATGGCGCGATCGCGACGAGATGCTGCGGCGAATGCTGGCCTCGCCGCTTTTCGTGAACGAACTTGCGGGGCGCTGCGATTCGGCTCGCAAGCTCCTTGATGTTGCCGGTAACGACAAATTTGAGTGGAAGGTTGCGCTGGTGAACCGTTCGGCGCGCGAAGTGACTGCAGCGCTTTCCCAGTCCAAGCAGAAAGTGTTTTTGCTGATCGTCAACGCGCCTGATGAATGCGTGCTTGGCGGCGAGCAGCGCGACGTTGATGCGTTTGTAAGCGCGCTTGGCGCGCAGGCATGGCGAATTGAAGGGGTGTCGACAGTGCACTGCGCGGTCGTGGACGGAGTCGAGAAGGCTTACCGCGACCTGCATGTTCACGTGACCACGCCGCCCGAGGGCATCCGGTTTTACTCCGGAAACAAAGGCAGGTCTTACGAGGTGAATGCTCAGAGCGCAGCCGATTCCGTGATCGCGCATGCGACGCGCGGCTTTGACTACCCGAAGCTCATCAATCAGGCTTACGAGGACGGCATTCGCGTATTCGTCGAAATTGGCCCGCAGACTTCGTGTACGCGCGCGATTTCGAAAACCCTGGCCGGGCGCCCGCACGTGGCGATCGGAGCTTCGGTAAGAGGGCAGGAAGACCGCGCTTCGATTTTAAAAGTGCTGGCACGCCTGCTGGCCGAAAGAGTGCCGGTTGATCTGGCCGCGCTTTATGGGCGGCAGAGTTTGGCGGTGGGGCATCAGGCGGTGAAGGCGCGGAGCGCTGGCGCGATTTTGGTTCCGATTGAGTTGGGACGGGTTGGCGCGGCGGCGAAGGTGGCTGGTGTTGAAACGAGGCAATCGGCTCTGTTCACTGTTCCGGTATCTGCTTCGGTACCTGCGCCGATAACCGTACCAGTGCCGCAATCCGCCGGGTTATCCACTTATCCACAGAGCGGTGGATTACTTGCAATGGCGGCGGCGACAGCCGAGGCGCACGGTGCCTATCTTGCGACCGCCGCACACAGTGCCGAGCTGCTGGCCCAAAATCTAAGTTTTCAAGCTCGTGTGGAGCACGCCATCAAAACGGGCGAATGGATCGCACCGGCCCCGATCAATCAATATCAGGATTCAAGCACGGTTGCGGGAACCGGTTCAGTTACCGAATCCGGTACAGTCCACGGTTCACCGGTCACCGGGCACAGCTCACCGGCCCCAGGTCCGCTGCCCGCCTATAATCGCGAACAGTGCCTCGAATTCGCAAAAGGCACGATAGCAAAAGCTCTGGGCGAATCTTTCGCCGACATCGACAAATTTCCAACCCGCGTCCGCCTGCCCGACGAACCCTTGATGCTGGTGGACCGTATCGTCTCTGTGCGTGGCGAGGCCCAAAGCTTGAAAGGCGGCGGTTGCATTACCGAGCACGACGTCAAGCCCGGCGCCTGGTACCTGGACGGTAACCGCATGCCCGTCTGCATCACGGTCGAAGCCGGTCAGGCTGATCTTTTTCTTTCGGCTTACCTCGGGATCGACCGCGAAACCCGGGGCGAGCGCCGCTACCGGCTGCTTGACGCGAAAATCACTTTCCACCGAGCGCTGCCCAGCCCCGGCGAAACGGTACGCTATGAAATCGAAATCGATCGCTTCATCAAGCAGGGCAGCACCTATCTTTTCTTTTTCCGCTTCGAAGGTTTCATAGGCCAAACGTCGCTGCTTACCATGAGCGATGGCTGCGCGGGGTTTTT
>JACQAW010000181.1 GCA_016194725.1 Deltaproteobacteria bacterium | reverse complement strand
CTCGATGGCGGCATAAATTTTTAGAATGGCGGCCTGGGTGACGTGCCTGCCACCCGACACTGCGCATTCGCGAATGTCCGGTGGGCCTACCCAAACACACTGGCCGCCTTTTTTCTTCTGGGCTTCGATCATGCGCCGGGTTTCGGCTTCCAGTTCTTCTGGAGTGTTGCCAAAGCTGTTGGTGCCCAGCTCGATGACCGTAAGATCGGGTTCGTGCCCCATGATTTTCAGTGTCGAAAAAATCGGCGTTTTGACCGGCGGCACCTTCCAGTCGCTGCCGTTTGGCCCGCACTTCGGCGTCTTTTTCGGACAACGCCGCGGGCTCACCGCAACCTGCCTGCGCCCGGACTCCGTGGGCCACGACTCGCGCAGGCCGCACACGGTTACCGCGCCGGAAAACCAATGGGCAACCATCGAACCACAGCTGGCATAACGCGCCACCTGGGTATCGGGAATCGCGGCAAGCCCGGCCTCGAGCGCCGTGCCAAAGCCACCCACCGAGAGCGAGTCACCCACGTACAAAATTCTTTTAGGCCCCGGCTCCTGCGCCAATGCCGATGTGGAAATCGCCAGAATTGTCGCCAGCCATTTGTGTCTCATCATCGCGATCAATATATCACGTCAAAACGATTCTTGCCGACCTTTGTCCGTAACGCATTTGCTGCCCAGGACCTCGCTTAACGGGTCGGGGGTCACGAAGCCCACGTACTTGCCCCAGTCGTTCATGAACATTCCGTCCGGGTCCAGGCGCTTTACCGCCTGGCGATACTGAGTCAGGTTCACGCCGTAGGAGTCATGATCCTGCGCGAGTTTGAAAACCCAGTCGCGGTTTTTTCCCCAGTGGGGGCGGCCCCCGAATTTTTCGATCAGCAGGCGGGCGAACTCCTCATAGGGCCTATCGTAACCGCTTTGCTGCTCTTTGGAAAACGCGGTTGGCAGGTACACGGGCATCTCGATGAACATCGCGGGCTCGCCGCGATGAAAGTCGCCCAGCGAGACGGTATGGGCCAGGAGGGTTGCATCTTCCGAGGGCGCGAAGCGCAGAAAAACCCCTACCAGCGGCAGGCACAGGTGGTTTTTCTTCGCGTGGTCGCGCACGGCTTCGAGAGCGGCCTGGGCTTTCTGATAGGGAATCGCGATTTCCCAGTCCATCTGAAAGAAACCTTTTTGATGCGCGGTCAGCCGGCTCGACATCATGCGATGCGAAGGTCCGATCGTGTCGCGGCTTGGCACGGCGTCGCCGAACTCATCGAGCTTTTCGTAAGGCGGCGCCACTTTGAAGTAGAGATAGCGCACTCGCTCGACCAGGCAGCCTATCCAGTTGTAGCAGGCGCCATACTGCAGCACCCTTTTGAAGGGGTTGACGATGTAGTCGGGTATGCCCGGATCAAGCAGCACGTTGGCTGCGCCCGGCTCGGCAGCGGCGGTGGTTTCCATGCCGCAAGATTTCATGATTCGCCCTGACCCCGGAAACCAGTTGATCAGGCCGTAGTCGCAGTCTTTCATCAGCTTCAGTACGCCGCCATGAGTGAAGAGCTTGTTGTCTTCGTCGAACGTGGCTTTGACATGCAGGTTGAACTGCGGCTGAATTCGCATGCGCAGGCGCACGACCACGCCCAGCATGCCCAGGTTCGTGCGCAGCGCTTTCCACGTGGCAAGATCGGTATTGAGAGCGGAATATTCCCGAAGCATTCCATCGGCACCCACGACCCAGGCCGTTTCGACCGAGGACGACACGACGGCTGAGTGTTTCATGGTCGACGCCGGTGGTGCACAGCTGCTCATTTGCGGAATGAAGGCGCCCCACCACGCGAATGTGCTGGCCGGCAGCTGCTGCCGTGCGCACGATCTGTTGCACTTCTTCCACCGAAGTTGGCTGGTAAACGTGGCTGATGCCGCGGCAGAGCGTTTGGCTGTTATAGGATTTGATCAGCGCGGGCACGCAGTCGACCGGACAGGTGGTTTCGTTTTCACCCAGCTTGGACTCGCATTTTCCATTTCCGCACGAGACGACCAGGTTGGTGCCCGGACAGCCCGAGCGGGTCACGGCCGATCTGAGCTCTGTATTCGCTTCGTCGAGCGCGCCCTTTAACGCAAGCTCGTCGCCGCTGCCGGCACCCCAGGCCAAACTTCCGGCCAAACATCCGACGACAAAAAAGATGACTTTTTTCATGTTCGTGCATGATGGCAGGGGAACCCGATTTTTGCAATTGACGCCTGCCCTTGTGCGTCGCACCGCAATTCGGCCTTGTCATTCGCCAATTTCAATATGAAAATCCAGCGATACGAAAGTTATTGAGCGCCGCCGAAGGCGCCGCTCATGGCTTCAAAGTTACCGAGGGATAAAAATGACTCAAAGTACATTCAGCCAGGTGTTGTTCGAAGGACAGGCGATTCGCTGCGGCCGCATCGCGGATGGTTTCGTGGAGCTGGTATTTGACCTCAAGGGCGAGCCGGTCAACAAGTTTAACGCGGTCACCCTGGGCGAGCTGAAGCAGACGGTGGAAAAGCTCAAAAGCTCGACTGACGTCAAGGGCCTGCTTTTTTCGACGGCCAAGGATGTTTTCTTCGTCGGTGCCGACGTGACCGAGTTCTTCAGCCACTTCACCAAATCAGAAGAAGAGCTCGCGGGTTGGCTGGGCGTCGTGAATCGCATTTTTTCCGATATTGAAGACCTTCCTTATCCCACGGTGTCCGCGCTCAAGGGCTTCGCGCTGGGCGGCGGTTTCGAGTTTCCCCTCGCCTCAAGTTTTCGTGTTGCGGCCGTAGGTACAAAGATTGGCCTGCCCGAAACGAAGCTGGGAATTTATCCGGGCTGGGGTGGCACCGTGCGCCTGTCGCGCCTGATCGGCGCCGACAACGCCATCGAGTGGATTGCCAGCGGCAAGAACTATTCAGCAGAAGAAGCGCTCAAGTTCGGCGCAATCGACAGCGTGGTGGCAGACGATAAGCTGCGCGATTCGGCGCTCGCCATGCTTAAGGACGCGGCATCTGGAAAGCTGAACTGGAAAGGGCGTCAAGAAACCAAGCGCGCGCCGCTGGGTTTGAACGCTATTGAGTCGACCATGGTGTTTGAAGGGGCGAAAGGCTTTGTGGCGGGCCAGGCCGGTCCGAACTACCCCAAGGGATTCGCCCGCGTGGCACGCACGCCAGCGGCGCATTCGCTGGTCTCGATTTTCCTGGGCGATCAGGCCGTGAAAAAGATCGCGAAGAAAATTTCGAAAAGCGCGAAGCCTGTCAAAAGCGCCGCGGTGCTGGGCGCCGGCATCATGGGGGGCGGTATTGCTTACCAAAGCTCGCTCAGCGGAATTCCAGTGCACATGAAAGACATCAATGACAAGGCCCTCGATGCCGGCATGGCCGAAGCCACCAAGCTTCTGGACGTGCAGGTCACGCGTGGCAAGCTTACGACGGCCAAGATGGCAAAGGTGCTGGGTGGCATTCACACCACGCTCAACTACAGCGAGGAGCAACACGTCGACCATTTCGATCACTCGCCTTTCAGAGGGACTAAAGCGCCCCGAGAATTTCTGCGGCATGCACTTCTTCAACCCCGTGCCCAAGATGCCTTTGGTGGAAGTGATTCGCGGAAAAAAATCCAGCGAAGCCGCGATTGCAACGGCTGTGGCTTATGCGGCCGCGATGGGAAAAACCCCGATCGTCGTCAACGACTGTCCGGGCTTTCTGGTCAACCGCGTGCTGTTCCCGTATTTCGCCGCCTTTTCGCTGCTCATCAAAGACGGCGTGGACTTTCAGAAAATCGACAAGGTCATGACGAAATTCGGCTGGCCCATGGGCCCCGCGTTTCTGCTCGACGTGGTCGGTATCGATACCGGGCATCATGCCAACGACGTCATGGCTGCCAGCTTTCCCGATCGCATGAAGCTCGGCTTTCGCTCGTCGCTGGACGTGATGTACGAGGCCAAACGCTACGGCCAGAAAAACGGAGTGGGCTTTTACAAATATACGCCCGACAAGAAGGGCAAGCCCGCCAAGGAAGTCGATCCAGCCGCCTACGAGTTGCTCAAGCCCGTCATGGATGGGGGCAGCGACGGCTCGGCGGTTTCCGATGAAGACATCGTCGATCGCATGATGCTGGCCATGCTGATCGAGAATTCGCGCTGTCTTGAGGAAAAAATCGTCGAGAGTCCGGTCGAAGCCGACCTGGCCCTGGTATATGGCCTGGGCTTCCCCCCCTTCCGCGGCGGCATCTTTCGCTGGGCCGATTCGGTGGGCGTGGCCACGCTGTGCAAGAAGGCCGAAAAGTTCTCGAAGCTCGGAAAACTCTATGAGCCGTCTGCCCAGATGCAGCAGCTCGCAAAAACTGGTGGGGGGTTCTACTCATGAAGGAAGTCGTAATCGTTGATGCCGTTCGTACGCCAATGGGCCGCTCCAAGGGTGGCATGTTTCGCAACGTGCGAGCCGAACACCTGTCGGCTGCCGTAATCAATGGGCTGCTCGCGCGCAACCCGAAAGTTGATCCCAAAGAAGTCGAGGACGTCATCTGGGGCTGCGTGCAGCAAACCCTCGAGCAGGGTTACAATATCGCCCGCTTCGCATCGCTCATGACGCCTATTCCTCATACGGCGGCGGCTCAAACTGTAAATCGCCTCTGTGGCTCGTCCATGCAGGCCATTCACACGGCTGCCATGTCGATCATGACGGGCAATGGTGAACTGTTTGTCTGCGGCGGCGTGGAGCACATGGGGCACGTGCCGATGACTCACGGAATCGACATGAACCCCGAGGGCAGCAAGCACAGTGCCAAGGCCGCGATGAACATGGGCCTGACCGCCGAGCTGCTCGCGCGCATGCACAAGATTTCGCGCGAAGAGCAGGACCAGTTCGCGCTCCGGTCGCATGAGCGCGCGGCTGCCGCGACGAAGTCCGGAAAATTCCGCGAAGAGATCGTAGCGCTCGAAGGCCATGACGAGCAAGGCGTGCTGAAGTCTTTCGACTTCGATGAGGTGATTCGGTTCGACGCCAGCATGGAAGGCATGACAAAACTCAAGCCTGCCTTCGACCCCACCGGCTCGGTCACGGCCGGCAACTCTTCGGCAATCTCAGACGGTGCCTCGGGCGTGCTGGTCATGTCGGCCGACAAGGCCAGGTCGCTGGGCCTCAAGCCCATGGCGCGCGTTCGCGCGATGGCCTCGGCCGGCTGCGACCCGTCCATCATGGGCATCGGCCCGGTGCCTGCCGTGCAAAAGGCGCTGCAGCGAGCCGGCGTGAAGATCGAAGACGTTCAGCTTTTTGAGCTCAACGAAGCATTCGCGGCGCAGTCGCTGCCCGTGATGAAGGAGCTGGGAATTCTGAAAGGAATGGATGACCGCGTAAACGTCAACGGTGGTGCGATTGCATTGGGGCATCCGTTGGGTTGCTCGGGCTCGCGTATTTCAGGTACCCTGTTGCACGAGATGCGCCGGCGCGGGTTGAAGCTTGGCGTGGCTACGATGTGCATTGGGATGGGACAGGGAATTGCGACTGTATTTGAAGCTTTGAATTGAGTTTTTTGGCCAGTGATCAGAGTGGAGACAGGAGCCTCGGACTGAAGACACAGTACAGGATCAGAGCGCAAAGTCATCTGATCTGACCTCTGTGCTGTGTCTTCAGTCTCCAAACTGAC
>JACQAW010000180.1 GCA_016194725.1 Deltaproteobacteria bacterium | reverse complement strand
TGCCCTTGGGCTTGGCGGCCAGGCGCTTGTTGCGCGCGTCTTCATCCTCGCCGCCGAGCAGGAGGATCCTCGCCTTGCTCTTCTTCTTGAGGGTGCGCGCGAGCTCCAGGAAATATTCCTCGAGCCACTGCTTGGTGCGAAAAACACGACCGGCGCCCGTATTCAGGCCAATGATGGGCGAGCGGCTGACGCCCTTTTTGGCGTCCCAGCGCAGGCGTTTCATTAAGAACCGGGCAGCCTCGCGATCGGTATCGTTGAGGTTGAAGTCATAGGGGTCCATGGGCTTGGGGATGACCAGCTCCGAGCACTCATACGTGACTTCCTGATAACTTTTCGTGTTCCGGTTGAATTTGATGTCATCAGACATTCCCAGGTCGAAGCAATACTCCGAAGCCTTGTTGATGGGGGCCATCTGCCCTTGGGGGTTCATGAAAAACCCGAATTTCTTTTTTGCCTTGATGACGTGGGCCAGCCCAATGGCGGCGTCCTCTTTATCGTAGCAATGCATCTCATCAAACTCCTCGCTCATGAGACGTATGATGCCACCGCCGTCGGGCTGGTCGACGTACACAAGACGGTTGATGCGCGGACAGTTCTCGAGCATGTCCTTCGCATTGCGTTTGGTTACCCAGGTAATGTGGGCACGCGGATTCCTGCGCCTAAAGGCGCGCAGCACGGGCGTGGTGCGCAGAACATCGCCCAGCGCTCCCAGCTTTACGATGACGATTTTGCGGTCCCAGGGCTCATATTCGTCGCAGGTCTCACACATCTTTTTTGCGACGCAGGGCTTGTAGCCACGGAACTTTATGCAATCAAAATTGTACTTGGCCATGAAATAATCTTATGGTTTTTCATACAATATATTACCGGTCCGGTGAAAACCAGGCGTTTTCGTGGTAACCGAAATTAAACGGAGCCGAGCATGAAAACCACAATCATGATTCCGACCTACAATGAGAAAGAGAACATAGGCCGGCTGATTGGCGAAATTCTGGCTCTCAAGATTCCGGGATCCGCCAAGCCCGGTAAGCAAGAGCTTCACGTCCTGGTGGTCGACGACAACTCGCCCGACGGCACCAGCGAGGCTGTCGCCGAGATCGCGAAAAAAGAGCCCCGGGTGCGGCTGCTTACTCGCAAAACCGATCGGGGCCGGGGTAGCGCCGGTATTGCCGGATTTCGTCTGGCGCTGAAAGACGGCGCCGATTTTGTCGTCGAAATGGACGCTGATTTTTCGCACCATCCGCGGTACCTGCCCGATCTGATAAAAGCAGCCGAACAAGGCGCCGATGTCGTTCTGGGCAGCCGCTTCGTCAGGGGCGGCCAGGATACTGACCGCAGCTTTTATAGACAATCGGTCACCAAATTCGCGGGCGTCTACGTACGCACCATGCTTGGAGTGCGCGTAAAAGACGTATCCAGCGGCTACCGCCTTTTTCGCCGCCAGGCCCTTGAAAAAATCGGCCTCGACAACATCATCTCCACCGGGCCCTCCATCATTCTCGAGGTCCTGTTCCGCTGCGCCGTAAAGAAGCTGAAGATCGTCGAGGTACCCATCGTGTTCATCGACCGCCGCGCGGGCGAAACCAAGCTGAACTGGCAGACGCTGGCCAAAACCTTGATGATGGTCGCGCGATTCCGGGCTATGAAGCATCTCAAGCAGCTATGAAAGAAGAAGGAATACCGCCTTTCATCGCGAAGCACGGCCACCGGCTGGTACTCGCGGCCGCAAGCTTGCTGGTATTCTGCTGGTATTATCCCGAGATTCGCTGGGCCAGTATCTTCTACAACGACGGTGTCAGCCACGGCGCCATTATTCAGGGCATGGATATGGCCTGGGCGCGTGGCGGCAACATCACCGACTTCTGGATGGCCAACATCAACTTCGGCCACGCCCTGCTGCGCTCATACCAGTTTCTTTTTCACCTGGTCATCTGGGTGCTGCACAAAACCCTGCTCGCGCCGCTCAGTCTCTCGGTATGTTTTAACGTGTGCGTCACCGCCATGGCCATGGCGCTGCCCTGGTGCGTTTACAAAGGCAGCCGCATTCTGGGCCTGCTGCGCTCCGAGGCGGTCATCGCAGCGGTGGGCGTGATTTTCCTGCATGAACGCGACGGGTACGGTATCGGGCTCACGAATTTCACCTTCTCGGGATATGGAACCTACAATCAGCTGTTCGCGATGCTGTTTTTTCCATTCACGGTGGGCTACGCGCACCGCCTGCTGCGCACGGGTAAATGCTGGCTGCCCACCTCGCTGCTTTTTTCGGCCACCTTCATGGCCCATATTCTGACTGGCTATTTTGCCTGTTTGTGGATTGGCATCGACATGCTCATCGTGCTGGCCGGCGAACGCGAAGTCGCGGCGCTGAAACGAGTGAGCGTGGCATTGGCCAAATTTGGCGCGCTCGCGCTGCTGTGGACCGGCCATTGGGTCATTCCCATGGCCCAGGACAATCTGCTGCAGCACAAAAGCGAATTCGAAGCTGCCTGGAAATGGACCGGCCACGGCGCCGAGAAGATGCTTGGCGACTTCGCCAACGGCTCCAATATGGACGCGGATCGCTTCCCGATTCTAACCATCCTGTCGGGGCTTGGTGTTTTGTACTGCCTGGCTGCCTGGCTTCCCTGGCTGAAAACTTCGCGCAGGCTCGTAAAAAGAAATCTCTCGGTTCAAGCCGTGCTGTGGCTGCTGCTCACCTTCGGCCCGCTGACCTGGGGGCCAGTGCTCAACGTGCTGCCCTTCGCGGGCGCTCTGCACTGGCATCGGGTATTCGGCGCGACCCAGTTTGCGTTCATGCTTTGCGTGGGCATGCTGCTGGCCAACCTGTCCGGGCATTTCAAATTTCTGAGAGACTCACTGCAGCTTAGCCTGGCGCTGGGCAGCGGGGCGTGCACGCTACTCCTTGTTCCCTGCCTGATTGAGCGGCACAACTATTTTTTCAATACGAACAAGTATTGGATCAAAGACACCTACGACAAATGTCACCATGCTCAGTCAGATGGTGCCCCCCAGTGGTTACAAACCCATCATGAGAGCCAAGGACGCCGTGCTTTACGACAACGGCAACCTTGCCGGCTACTTTGCCATAGGACGCAATATCGCCGACCGGCAAGGCTGCGCCGACAACGACGGCCTTTCACGATCGGTTCCCTTTTATCTAAAGACCCATCTGGTCGCCGATCATGTCTATCCCGCCATCAGGCTTGCCAAGCACTGCGACGAAAATGATTCGCTTGAAGCGCTGGTGACGGCGCTCGATGCTGAAAAACACGACGGAGCCCTGCCCGGAACGGTTCAGGAGTCCAAAAAAGAACCGGGGCCCAACAGCGCTATTCACACCGCGAAGGTGCGCATGACCGCCCCAGGCGTCTTACTCTTCAAGATGAATTATCATCCGGGCTGGCACGCGTTGGTTGATGGGCACGAGGTCGAGACTCAAATGGTCGTGCCGTCGTTTACGGCCATTCGGCTGAGCGCCGGCGAACATGAGATCAGGTTTTCATACGAGGTTGCGCCGCTCAAACGCGTGCTCCTCTACGTCACCATGCTGGGCTTACTGGGGCTTGCGCCTTTTCTTCTGCTCACGAGGCGAAAAGGATGAAGTGGCTGCGTCTGGCATTATTGCTGCTGATGATCGGGGCCTCGGCTCGCCAGCTGCTGGTTACCAGCGCCAAGCGCCCATTCCTCACGCCTCACGAACAGCTGTTTACCGAGTTTGACGAAAACATCAAAGCGGGCAATCTGGTTCCGGTGTGGGCCCAGCACCTCAATCATGGCTTGGGCGAGGCCCGGCTTGAGTTTCTACCGCCGCTTCCCGAGTACGTCACGGAAGCGTTTTATTCCATCACTCACAATGCCGCGCGAGCCCTGGCCTGCACTGGTGTGTTTCTGATTCTGCTGGCCGGCTCGGGAATGTTTCTGCTCGCCTGCCGGCTCAGCGAAGAAATGGCCTGCCTGAGCGCCGGAGCCTATGTTTTGAATCCCTGGTTTTTGAAGGTGGCCTGCCAGGACGCGGATTATAAAAATCTGTCGGCGCTGGCGCTGCTGCCCTGGCTGGCGCTGACCATCTTGCAGCTGGTGCGCGATGGCAGACAGCGGGCCTTTCCCCGCGCGGCTCTGCTCTTCGCGGCGCTGGCCGCGTCCAATACGACGCTGGCTTTGCTTGCATTGCCCTTCATCGCCGTGGCCGCGTGGGTGTATCACGGCCAGCTCAGAAACCGTACGCTGCTGCTGGCAGCGCTGGTCACCGGAAGCGCGGCGGCGGCCTTTCACTGGGCACCTTCATTTGGCGAAAGGCATTTTGATAAAACCATTGTGCTATCCGCGGCAGGCCCTTTCGTTCCGCTGCTGGCGCTGCTTGCCGCCGGCGGCACGCTGGTTGTGCTGGGCCTGACCTGGGGCCTGCTGCGCTGGTCGGGCTCGTCGCCGACGCTGGCTTGGCACCGCGGCAGCCAGGCATTCTGGAAGCTTTCGCTCACCCTACTCGTGTTCACGCTCGTGGCCGGTTATTTTACCCATCATCTTTCGGCGGTCTGGCATGCGGCGCTGCCCGACACGGCTACCTCGACTGCCTTTATGCCGCTCTTCGTGTTCTTTGGAACCTTGCTCGGCACGGCCGCGCTGGCCAAGGAATGCACCGAACTCTGGCAGTGGACCGGCATGGCGATGATAGTATTCGCGGCCAGCGCGGGTGCCGTGCACGTGCCCTTGCCCCGAGCAGAAGCTATTCCCGAGGCGATTTCTCATAACGGGCCCGAGTCTATTTTGAATTTCGTGCAGGGCCGCGGCGAGGGAAAATGTGACCGCAACGGGCCCACCCGCGTCGACTGCGAAATCATGGCCGTGCACAATTCCATGATTCGGTTTAACGTCTTTGACTATCCGAACTGGCACGCCCTGGTGGACGGCAAGCCTTCGCTCGCGACCGGCCCCGATGGCATTCACGGCACTTTGCTGATGTCGCTTGCGCCCGGCAAGCACGTCGTACACTGGCGACTTCGAGATACCCGTCTGCGCCTGCTGTCGAAGTGGCTATCGGTGCTGGCGCTGCTGGGACTCGTTGCGCTGCTATTTAAGAATGAGCTGAGCAAACGGAAGCCGCTTGCGCCACAGAGTATATAGCGTCTCGAGCATCGTGCGCCGGCGTATCGGATAACTGCGAACGCGTTTCAAAAATGCCGCTGGCAGTCCCAGGCCCGCATGAGTCACGCCCTTCAGGGTCGTCCACGCCAGCGCTGCCGCGGAATGGCCTTCGCCAAAACCCCGGCCCTGCCCGCGGCGGGCCAGCAGCGCGTAGGTTTGCAGCAGATATCGATAAATCGAAAACGTCGGAACCATCAGCAACAGCGGCAAGGGCAGGTTTTTTACGGCGACCCAGTAGTGGTTGCGTTCGACCAGGTAGAGTTTGTTCAAACTGTGCTCGCCCAGCGTGGCGGACCGCGCATGGTACACAATACAGTCCGCAAGAAAATGGCAGTCCCAGCCGGCCAGCCAGGCACGCAAACCCAGGTCGGTATCTTCGCAGTAAGCATCAAAACTTTCGTCCAGCAGCCCCACCTCTTTAAGCAGGTCCACGCGATACATGGCAGCCGTGCCATTGGGAATGAGGATGTGCACGTCGGAATCATACTGGTTTTCGTCGCGCTCGCGCTGGCCGCGGGCGGTACTCATTCCGTCCAGGCTCACGCCGATTCCCGCGCCGTCGAGCAGCTCACGGTCATGGGCCGAACGCAGCTTGGGCGCCAGCATCTTGGTCGTGCCCATAGGGCCGCCTGCCGGCGCCAGCCCTTCAAGCGCAAGATCCAGATTCTGAAAAAACTCGGGGTCAAGCTCGGTGTCGTTGCTCAGGGTCATGACCCAGTCGGGTGAAGTTTCATCGGCCAGCACCATTTTCAGGCCTGCATTCATGCCATTCGCGTAGCCGACGTTTTTTTCCAGCCGTACATATCTGACGATGTTGTTGAAGCGCGGCCCGAAGGCAAAACGAAAGGCGGCCTCGTTGTATTCGGCGCTGCCATTGTCGATGAAAATGATGCGCTCTGGTGGCTGCGCCTGCTTTTGCAGCGAACGAATGCAACGTAAAACGGTTTCGCTGCCGTTGTAGTTCAGCAAGACAACCGTAATCGGGGTTCCGCTAGGCGGCGTTACTGTCATGGGATGGGTCGGCTCCGTCTTTAAAACTTATTTCGGCCTCGAGCAGGGCCACTTTCTGCGCAAGTTTCTGGTTCTGCGTCAAAAGTTTGCTCACGACCATGCTGAAGTGTACCAGCATGACGATCATGAAAAAACTCAAAACCAGGAAAAGCGCCGTTGGTGGATAGTAAACCCCAAGGGCCGCGGCCAGATGAGTGAGCCAGGCCCGCTTCAACGTCAACGCCAGCAACGAAATGCAGGTGATGAACCACAGAAACGAATATTTTTCCTTGATCTGATGGTTTGTCCCAGCAGCTGCTGCTGCACCGAAAAACCGCTGCCCGAATTCGTCATCGCCGCACCTTATCCATGAAAGAAGAGAACATGACCTTGAAAACGTAATAAATCGCGCGCCACCAGTTTATCGAGCTTGCGCCCGCCGTGCGCGATCGCATGCGCACGGGCACCTCGACAATCCTGAAACCCCGGCGCGCCAGATTCACCAGAATCTGAACCTCGGGATAGTCGTCGGGATAGTTATTGGCGATGTACTCGGCCG
Organism: Deltaproteobacteria bacterium; assembly: GCA_016194725.1. Classification (GTDB taxonomy): domain Bacteria; phylum Bdellovibrionota; class UBA1018; order UBA1018; family UBA923; genus JACQAX01. The sequence continues at coordinate 12,044 of JACQAW010000180.1, read as the reverse complement.
CCTCGCGGTTGAAAACCCTGAAGCCGCTGGTCGTGTCCGAGATTCGGCTACCCGTCAGAAAATGAATTGTCAGCGAAAGTGCCCTGCCCGCAAGCCAGCGCATGAAGGTGGTGGTCTGCAGTCCCTCACCCTGCCCTTTCGCAAAGCGCGTTCCCACCACCACGTCGGCGGTGCCGGCAATGAGCGGTGGCAGGAGTTTTTCGATCTCGTCCGGAATATGCTGGCCGTCGCCATCAACCTGAACTACGTACTGCGCGCCGTGGGCCAGGGCATGGCGAAAACCGGTTTGTACCGTGACCCCGATACCCATGTTATAGGGGTGCGAGATGACGCGGGCGCCAGCTGCTATCGCAAGTTCGCGCGTTCCGTCCGATGACCCGTCGTCCACGACGACGAAATCGATTTTTGAATTTCGTTTCGAAAGGCTTTGCAGCTCGCGCACCACGCTGGCTATGTTTCCCGCCTCTTCAAATGCGGGAATCACTGCGGTCAGCTTTTCGCGTCTCTGGGACGCAACGCGCGGTAAAATATGCCGGACATTCCTTGGCACGGGTAGAGCTCCTTCTCTACCTGCTTTTCGGAACTCCGGCGGCGGCGCTTGAGGCGCGATCGGTAAGCACGACTATCCGATCATTTTGGATCGAAAGATGCGCCATTACGGGGGACTGACCCGTCTTGCACACGGTGACTTCGTGCGGTCCTTCCTGAAGCCAAACAGTCTCATGGCGACTGTGGGCGGGCACCGCGTCAGGAGCCCCGTCGAAATAAACCCGGGTATCGCCCTCGAAGTCCAGCTCGACCGCTCCCCGTTTCAGCCCCGAGGCCGCAACTTCGCGGGAAAATTCTTCCACTGCCCCGCTTGAGGCCGGCACACGGTCGCTCCCCGCACCGTAAATTTCGTCGGTCGCCTGTATCGGCTCGATCACCAGCTTTTTGGGCCCCTTATTTAAAAAAGGCAGCTGTAGCTTTTCGGCCATGACCGAAAGGCTGACCACGCTAATCGCGGCTATGAGCAAACAGTAGCAGGCCCTCAGAAAAAGCTCTGCTCGTCCAGGCTTCAGCTGGCGCCACAGCTCAAGCGCCTGACTATTGACCGGCGACAGCTCGAGCAGAAACTGCAGCTCGGCCACCGCCTGCCGCCGGCGGCGGCTTTGAATCAGGCGGCGAACGCGGTCGCACGCGCTGCCCACGATCGCGAGTGTCGCCGCGCGATTATACGCCTGATGGTCGGCAAAAAAACCGGCGAGCTGAAATCTGGGTCCCTCCATTCCAATCTCAGAAAGATAATCCAGAAGCTGTGCTCGAAAACCCCACACTCGCATGGCCTTCAGCTTGCCCAGGCAGCGCGCCAGCAGAAGCTGCAGCTCGGGGTGAACCAGAGCCGACTCGGGAAAATATTTCATAAAAAGCATGGCAACTGCCCGGGCACTCGGCGTGGCGGACGCCTCGATTGAAACTTTTCCATTCCTATTGATGCGCACAGCGGACGGCTTTAGCGCGCTTTCGTCAGGAACTTCGCACCCGAAATAGCGCCATTGCCGCTCGATCTCGGACAAAGCCTCTATCAGAATGACAACAAGCAGCTCGGGCGAATGCCGCTGCGCGAATTCCTTCGAAAAAGTCTCGATGTCCCAGGCCTCGATCGCTGCCATCTTTCGCAAAATCTAGGCACAAATCCAGACAATGCACGCCGCTAAGCGGCAACGGCTGCCGCCGCGAAGGTTCCAGGAAGCTCTCATGAGCACCACGCGTCATGACGATTAGAAAAGTACAGAGCCGGAGGTCCTGTTTTGAAAACAAATACACGTCGCTTCAAAAGTTTAAGACATTTCACCCAGGACGGCCTTTGGTCTTCGGTTTGCGAAGGCATTGCCGAATCCAACTTCAGCCCGTTTGCGGTCGTGCTCGAAGCCACCGCGGCCGAGGTGGGCTTTCTGAGCTCGATGCAACAGCTTTTAGGCTGCTGGCTGCAGCTGTGGTGCGAGCCGCTGATCGGGTTTTTCGGCAGCCGCAAGCGGCTGGTGTTGTGGTGCGTGGCCGCCCAAAGCACAATGCTGATGCTGATGATCTGGGGCGCGTTTTCGCAGTGGGGGTTGCTCGTGTTCGCGGTGCTCACGATACTTTTCACAAGTTTCGGCGCAGTCAGTGGACCCGTATGGAACACCTGGGTCAGCGACCTCCTGCCCCCACGCCGTCGCGGGGTGTGCTTTGCCATACGAAACCAGCGCACTTATCCCATGAGTTTTCTTTCGCTCATCCTGGGAGGTTTTTTGCTCGACCACTTGGGCGCCGGCCTGAGTTTGCGCCTGGCCTTTTGCGCGGTATTTTCAATCGGCCTGTTCGCCAAGGTTTCGGCGCTTCGGCATCTTTCGCTGCAGCAGGAACATGCTTACGAAAAGAGCACGAGTGGAAATCTCGGGCCCTTGGGACTGCTGCGCGAAAGCACGCGCGACCCGGAGCTTCGCAAGATTGTTTTCTTCTTTGGAGCAATGGGGTTTGCAGTGAACTTAAGCGGCCCGTTTCAGGCGCCCTATCTTTTGAAGACGCTGAACTTCAGTTATACCCAGTACACCTTTCTGCTCGGCGTAATGTCCATCGCGCGCTTTCTGGCCGCGCCATACGTAGGGCGAATCGTTGACCGCATTGGCTCGCGCCGGCTGCTGATGTATTCGTCGATGGTCATGCCCGTCATTCCCATTGGCTGGTGCCTGACGGCCAACTACTACGCGCTGGTGGGCGTGTTTTTCATCTCGGGCACGTTCTGGGCGGCGTTTGACCTTTGCGCGTTTACTTACCTGGCCGAGTGCATGCCCGTCGCCTTGCGCCCCCGGGTTTTTGCCGCCAAACAGGTGAGCTGGAACCTGCTTTCGTTCGCCGGCGCGGCGGTTGGCGGCCTGCTCATCGAAAGCTCGCTTCTGCAACACACTCTGGCCTTGGGTACCGTGGTGGTTTTCTGGGCCTCGGCTTTCGCGCGGGGATTCGCGGCCCTTTCGGTGCTGCGCATCCCGATTTCGATGACTGACGCAGCCGAAGAGGCAGAGCCAGAGCAAGCCCCAGCCCAGGCGGCCTAAACCAAGATTTTCATTTGCAAAACCAGGCCCGGTGCCATAGAAAACGTGGTTCTGCGTCTTTTTATTGTCATGTTGGAGTGTAGCTCAGCGGGAGAGCATCCCCTTCACACGGGGAGGGTCGTAGGTTCAATCCCTATCACTCCAACCATAAATTCAAGTACTTAGCCTCCGCCCCGCCCCGATCGTTTTTTCGTAAGTCCACTATAAGTCCAAATTCCTTGCGGGACGAAGGGAGGTAAATCTGAAAAAACGCCGAGGAAGCGACGATTTCAGGGAAAGCAGCGGACACAAACGCTGGGAAAACTCATTTCTTGACCGGCGCACGTCCGCTCAGAGATCCGTAAATAACTGGGCGCTGTCAACCAAAGTGCGTCGACTATTTTCGGGCGGTGGCGCCCGTATTATTTTCCCGCCGGTCCTAGACGTGTTTGATGATGAGCGAATTTGGTTCAGTTTTTTCAAATGCTTGCCTATCCGAAACGTAAAGAAATTATATTTGATATGCAAGCAATCGACTTTATCTATCCCGAAGCAGTCGTGTACCTTGCGGCCATTGCCGACCATTTGCTACGACGCTCCAATGCCACGATCAATGAAGAACCGCCCAGCAAACCAGAGGTGGATGCCTATTTGGACGTGTGCGGACTGAGGAAGTTTTTCCACGTCAGAGGCAAGGAATCTCGATCACTCGATCCGGCGTTCTTTGGCGATTGCATTCCGATCAGCCGCGACAAACCCGAAAAGAGCGCGATCGCCGATAAATTTGCCACGCTTATTCAAGACCGCTTGGCACTCGATCTTACCCGTAAAACACAACTTAGCGAAGCGCTTGGGGAAATCATGGGCAACGCGCTTGACCATAGCAGCTTGTACCAATGGTACAGAATTGGCCAGATTCACCCGACCCGTGGCGCAATTACGCTGGCCATTGCTGATAATGGTCTCGGAGTCGCGATCAATGAAAAGGGAATGTTTCGAATATTCCAACGGCATTGTCATGCTGAGTCTTCTCTCAGCACTTTTAATCGTACTCTTCAACGCTAGTACTCATGCCCTGATTCCGCTTTACGCCGTGGGGGTGTTCTTATCATTTACCCTTTCGCAATACGGAATGGTCAGACACTGGTACAAAGAGCACAAGCCGGGATGGATCAGGCATGCGGTCGTCAATGCGATAGGCGGTACGTGCACTGGAATTGTGACGCTTGTTTTCACGGTAACAAAATTTGTTCATGGGGCCTGGATCATTACGATCATCATTCCCGTCTTTATCAAGATGTTCCAGACTATTCACAAGCATTACCTGAACGTCGGAAGCCAGCTTTCATTAATTGGCGCAGACCCCAGCGCGTATACGACAGCGCCGCTTCGGCATACGGTACTTATTCCCATCTCGGGAATTCACAAGGGGATTGTGCAAGCGATGACCTACGCACAGTCAATCTCGGGCGATGTTCGAGCATTGTATGTGGAACTCGACCCACCAACGACAGAGCGCATGCAAGAGGAATGGCAACGCTGGGGGCGCGGAGTGCCGCTCGTTGTCTTGAAGTCGCCGTACCGTTCCGTTGTTGGCCCGCTTTTTAAGTACATCGACGAGCTTCAGAGGTCCGAACACGAAGACATAATTACCGTGATCGTTCCAGAATTTGTGACCTCCAAGTGGTGGACCGGCTTATTGCACAACCAGACGGCGATATTCATCCGGACGGCGTTGATTTTCAAAAAGGGTGTCGTTGTAACCAGCGTTCGGTACCACTTGGAATAGCGCGATGAAATTATTTTTTCTTATATTCTCTATCTGGGCTTTTCTTTCTGGTGCGGGGCACGCCGACGACAAACTCTCGGTCAATTTCGGTGGGTACGTTGATACTTATTACGCCTACGATTTCAATAATTCACAGATACTTGATCGCTCATTTACCACTCAACCCGCGCGCCATAACGAATTTAACGTGAACCTTGCTTATCTTGACGCGAAGGTCTCTGCCGAGCGCATCCGGGGGCGGTTTGCGCTTCAGGCCGGAACGTCGGTGCAATCGAATTATGCGGCTGAATCGAATCTTAACAAGCACATCCAAGAAGCAACCGCTGGCTATCAAGTAACGGATCGTCTATGGATAGATGCGGGGATTTTTCTCGCGCACATCGGGCTTGAGAGTTGGATTTCGAAGGAAAACTGGACCTACACACGTTCACTCATCGCGGATTACTCGCCGTACTATGAGACTGGGGTGAAGGCGACGTACCGGTGGGCGGATCAATTCTCTACTCAGATTCTTGTACTGAACGGCTGGCAGAATATTTCGGAAAATAATGGCAGCAAAGCCATTGGCGCTCAACTCGCATACAACCCCACCGAAAAAATATCTCTGCTTTACAACAACTTCATCGGCAATGAACTGGGAGCACGAAGGCGGTTCTTCAACGACTTTATCGCCAAGTATGCGCTGACCGATGTGTTCGCTATCGCGGGCTCATACGATCTGGGATGGCAACAGACCGCGGACAAACAGAGTAATTCAGTGTGGCAGGGTTACGCTATCTTCGTTCGGTATCAGGTAACGCCGAGCCTCGCGGAAGAGGATTTCCCAACGACGTTGGCACCGTAGAACAATTCAGGAGACCCGTCCTTTCCGTAAATTCCTGGCGCGCGGCCACGATGATGGCCCCAGAACTCGAGTCCAATGCCAGCGCCGCCTCCATCTCGAGCCGCGTTACCGTCTGTCTTTTGTAGCGCGATGTCGCCGCCGACTCCCAGCTGCAACTCACCATTATCGGCGAATGCTTGCGCTGACGTTGCTAACGCCAAAAGCGCCAATATTAAATATGTTTTCATACAGCTACTCCTCCCTCGCTGAATCCGGAACTATCCTTGCGATACGACTGACGCCTTTTGGTCAGAAAAAATACGACGACCAAACACATAAACGGTTTATTTTGAGCCACCCCTTAGGCAGTCGGCATAAGAATCAAGGTCGACGCTGAGCCCCGATTCCGCTCCCGAACTCGGGTTAATCAGGGCCGCCATACCTGTCGAAGGCTGCTCGACGCGACCATCCGGACCCAGATTGGCCAGTCCCACGCCCTCTGGCAACACGAGGATCTTTCGCTCAAGCTCGGGCCTTTCCACCGGGCCTTCGTAGTCATATTTGCCCTGGTATCCGAACTCACTGAATCTTTGCACCGAAACTTTGCCGCCAACGTCAAACGGTTTACCGTCCAGCCCTTCCGGCGCAGTGGTAAAACTGAATGTGTCCAACCTGGCCGAACTGCGAGCACCGGTTTCAGACCGAAGTGCATCCGGATCGAGCCGCCTGAAAAGAACGCTGCGCGAGCTATCTTTGGCCCGAAAGTACAGCTCTTTGTCGGAATTGCTATTCAGGTAGTAAGCTGGTTTTTTCACGCGCACGTCCTCGCCCGCCTCGGCGCTCTCAAGCGCCCCCTCCGGAGTGAAGGTGGCCTCGAAAAATGGAGCGACTCCGGCTCCGACTTCCACGCCGAGCGCGACGTGACCATAAGTGACTTCTCCGCCGCCAATCTCGATGCCGTCAGTCGGTCCCGCGCGGTATTGGTCGCGGCCATACCGCTGGAACCGAAGGCTCATGCCCTTTCGTCCGAGCCCCTGGAGAAGGACTTTGATGCAGCGACGCTCTACCTGCTTGTCGCCTTGGTCGGCCCAAGCCGGCTCGAGCGCGCCTAATGAAATCGCCAAAAAAAGCACTGCCAGAAAGATTGTCCTCATAGTGAAATGCAGGTTCTGCACACGACATGCCTGAAAACTGGTTTGGTCAATGCGCGGACCCCGTTGGCGGGAGAACTTAACATGTTGAAACGACAGCAAGATATTTTATGGTCTTCTTCAAGGAAGGTTATTTCGGGCTTGTGGGACTGACGCTCCGGAACACCCGTCATATTCGACATATGCACAATTTATTGCCGGCGCTGAATTTCAAGCATCTGAATGCCGCACTAATGTCAGACTAGGGCTCTGGTCGATGGCGTCTTTCTGGTCGCCGTTCAGTACGGGGGCACTGCTATAAGATAAAACGAAGGCCTGCGCCGACGGAATTTCCAAACAAAGTGAAATCGCCAGGGTGATAAAAATCCGGTAAAAGGCCATGGCGTAGTGAACGCACCTCTTGCAAAAGTGGCGACAGCTATTTTTGACACCACACGCGCCCCCGAATGGGTCGAGGATCTGGAAAAGGCAACCCTGGTGCGCTGGGTGTCCGGCACGGAATACATCGAGTACGACCACATCAATACGCCCTTCGTGATGAAAGACCGGGACTTCGTTTCGTCCGTTAAAATTCTTATCGAAAAGCCCGCACAGGACAGCCCTGTTCTGAAGTTCGTTTACCACTCGGCTGAGGACCCGGCGCGGCCGCCGACAAGATTTGTGAGGGGCAATCTGATGAGCACCACCTTTATTCTGACGTCCCTGGAGAATGACACGAAAACTCACGTCATCGGGGAGGTGCACGCCGACCCGATGGGCTCCGTGCCCAAGTGGATCGTGAACTTCTTTCAAAAAGACTGGCCCATCGACACTTTGCAAGGCCTGCGCAAACAGGTCGCCAAAGCGGATGTCAAAACTGATCCAAGATTCACGGCGCTGCTGACCGCCGCTACTGAAAATCAAGCAGTTCCGGTACCTGTGTCAGCTACGCCGTACCGGGCCAGCCCGAAGACAAAATCTCAGTAAGTTCAGACACCTTCATCTGGCCCACCCCTTGCTCTATCTAGGGTATCGAGGAGTGGTTATGAAGAACATACATATGGCAATACTGGTCTGGAGCTCGCTGGCCTTGAGTCTGTTTGCAGCTTTCCCGCAATAAATGTAACTCGATTTGGCAGGGTGTTTATAGCATGATCTAACTATGCAGCGGTGAGGATAGTTGCCGCTCATGTTTTGATTCGGTACCGGGTTGAGGGCCCGGCACCCATTCTCTCCAAACCAAGCTGCTGAAACGCAGCTACCCTCAAAAACTCGATTGCCGACCGTCTGGACACGTTCAGATGGTCGGCGGTCTCGTTTGCCGAAAATTCCCGCCCGCCAAACTTTTTCCGAATTCGCGCCATGAAGTCGCTATAGCGCTCCTGCTCGCGGCCCGCCGCCGAATCCAGTCCCGCGTAAACGCGCAACGCGCAGTGTATGGGCGAGCGCAGCGTATAAACCCCGTGATGCTCGTGAATGACCAGCGGCAGCCCGTTGGCCTCGAGCCACTGCCGCAGGCGCCAGAGAGCTTGCCGAACCTGAAGCGCCGAAGTCGCCGGATTGAAATAATGCCCGGGATAGATGCGCGCGTAAAGGTCGAGCACGTTCGGGGGCGTGTAGAAATCAACGCTTAACGCCCGTAAAGTGCGCAGCAACACGTCGCCGGGCTTGAGGCGTTTGCCGTTCAGGCTGTTTTCGCCGGTGGCAAGGTCGAACACGAGAGCCTTGGGGCTCGGGTCGGAAATGACCCAGTCGTATTGGGCCGGAATCGCTTCGGGGCGCAATCCACAGGAAAGCTGGATTTTTTTTCGGCCGCTCGCATAGGGCGTCCCGAAATACAAATGCGTGGCCAGCTCGGCTTCATGGGTTACATAAGCTTCGGCATAATCGCACCCGCGGGCCTGCTCCCAGCGCCCCGCGGCGGCATAACGATCGCGAATTCCGCGCAGCGCGCGCTGGGCGGAATTCCTGTTTTTGGCTGTCGCCAGCAGAATCTCGATACGCAGCTGCGAAATACTCATTCCAAGGCTCGAGTCCGGCGAAGTCACCTCGGTGGTCTTGAGCGACGCGAGCAGCGCGGACGACCGCTTGTAGTCCTTCGCCAGATACGCCTGCTGCGCCAGCACGTAGACCGCCTGCTCGTGCAGGCTCTGGTAGTCGTTGGTCTTCGTATCACGCACCAGCTTTTCCAGAATCACCCGCGACCGCGCATAGTCATCTTTGCCATGCAACAACGCCACGCCCAGCCTGAACTCGCCCCAGAGCCGGTCATGCAACGTTGCTCCCGGCCGCCCCAGAAATTTTTCGCAAATTGGAATCGCGCGCTCCCACTCCCAGGTGCGAAAGTAAGCTATCGTCAATCCCCGAAAAATGCGGGGATACTTGCGAATATCCAGCGGCGCGAGCAGCTCGATGGCCTCGCGCCCGGCCCCAAGCTCGCCCAGCGCCATACCGTATTCGGCCTTTTCCTCATTAGACGGGCTGGCTTTGCCTGACGATACGCCCCGCACTACCCGATGCAGCAAACCCAGCGCCTTTTCTGGCAGGTACGCCTCACGGCATAAAAAGGCCAGGCGCAACGCCTCGTGCCTTTTTATGCGTATGGACAAAAGCGCGTGAATAGCTGAACGGGCTTTGGCCAGCTCGCCGGCACGAATTAGGGCATGGACCGCGTCAATGGACTGCTCAGTTTTACTTTTCATGCGGTCAGTGGCCGCGAATTTCAGAGACCAGCGCCTTGTATAAAATCATCATGTCTTCATTGGCCTTGCGCAGGCGAGTAAGCACGCTGGCCGAGATACGGCGATAAAACGGCAGCGCCCAGTCCGGATGCTTGTCGCCGAACTTTTCGAACTCGCTGCGGCTCAGCACCAGGCAATGGCATTCCGTATCGCTGGTAATCGTGGCGGAGCGGCGCTCGGCATAGATCAGCCCGCCTTCGCCGAAAAATGCGTGCTGTCCTTCTTTCAGAATCGCGACCCTGAACGGCTCGCCCTCGGGCGTGGTCTTGAAAACGCTGGCCGTGCCCGAAACCAGGATGAACATCTCGTTGCTGCCTTCGCCCTCGGTGATCATGTTGACGCCGGGCTTGAAATTGCGCTCGACCATGATCGAAGCGAACTCCAGCAGCGCGGCCTGGTTTGCCGCGATTTCGGCAAACAGGCTCACCGCGCGAAGATGCTGGGCCCGCTGCTCGACTTCAGCGGCTGTGGCCTCAGGCGGCCGAGGGGCTGACCACATGTCCAAGCCTCCTGTGTGAAATCACGATGGCCATGCTGCCCTCCGATACGACGTAGTCGTCGTCGGGATGAAATACCGGCTGATTGCACCTGAGCTCCTTAACCGAACGCAGATTGGTCAGCAGCTGGTTGACGTCGGTGGTTCGCTGGGCTTTACGCAGGGCCAGCTCTTTGATGTTGTGGCGGCTGCCGCTGTTTTCCAAAATGCCGATCAGCACGCGCTCGCTGTTCTTGGCGCTGAATTCCTTGCGCAAGTCCCCATAGGACTTGTTCATCAGCGGCTCGGGAATCGTTTCGGTGGTCAGATGCGCCGAGGTGTTGGGATCGAGCAGGTCGAAAATAATATTCGCCACGCCCGTGCCACCAGATGCGTTCACCAATAGAAGGCGGTTGTACTCGCGCGAGTAGATAATCTCGCTTACCGAGGCCAGCTTCAGATACTGATCCATCTTGGGGTCCAGAATTTCAGCGGCTACCAGGGTGCCGCGCGCGATGCTTGAAAGCGTCATCGATGTCATGATCGTTTTGGCGTCGATTTCGGTGGCCGAGGGTACCTGGCCGTTCGCATGCGGCGTCCGGTCGGCCAGAATCATGACCTTGCGGGCCCGCTCGGGAGCCGCCCGCTTCAGATTAATCTCGGAGAAATAATCGCCCACGATGATCTGCATCTCTTTCAGGCGCGGATGTGCGCGAAGCTCGTCCACCGCCGGCTGCATTAGATTTGCCACCAGCACCAGCTGAGTCTGCGTCAGTCCCGGGTTGAAGTCCAGAATGTGCACTAGCAGCTGATGCATCTCTTCTTTCCAACCACACACCACGAAATGATTTTTGAGTCGCGTGCTATCCACGATGCCTCTCCCTTCTCGAAGAGCCTTTTCCATGAAATACGATGAAATTTTTGCGGTCAGGATGCCCACGGTAACGACACCCGAGGTCATGAGAATGCCAGCCAGTACGCGGCCTTCGGTGGTAACCGGAACGCGGTCGCCATAGCCAACCGTAAGGAAGGTAACGACCCCCCACCAAAGCGCATCGCCAAAGGTGGTGATATTGGCGTCGGGAGCGCGAAACTCTGCGCGAAAGACGAACCAGGAAATCACCACCCACACCGTGAGCAGAAACAAGATCACGGTTGGGACCAGGTTTTTTCCAAGTGCCCATGCGATAGCGCGGCTGGCGATGCGACCCATTCCCTGGATAATCGGAATTTAAAGCGCACTCATTGAGCCGTATGACGCCCGAATGATCGTGCCGAATACGCACCACGAAGCCGCCGTGCTCGCTGACGATAGGATCTACACTAAAACCCTCCGAGCTGCCGTCGAGCAGCTGCGGAAGGGCCTTGCCGCCGGCCAGAACTTGACGCGGCGGCATGCGCATGCGCAGCACTTCGGTGGAGGCACCGTCGAATGTCGTGTAGGACAGCTCTCCCAGCTTGTAACCGACGTTTCGAACCACTGAACTGGAGCGCAGCACATGATCCACCTTTGACGGGGCCCATTCCGGCACCGCGGCCATGCCGCTCAGAAAATGGCGCATGTAATCGCCATAGCCGTCTGAAAACCAGAAGCCCGTGCCTTCATCCACGCTGGTCTTTACGATGCCGTTGTCGCGGCAAAAGTAAGAAGCCCAGTTGAAGCTGCGGTACGCTCGCTCGCGCTCCGCCTCGCTGCCCGTTTTTTCCGCGTACAGCGCCAGCACCGATGCAAAGCGCGCCGTGTGGCTCGACATCTTGTCCAGGTCGTCTTTTTGCTCCGAAAGCACCTCGGCGCCAAACTGAGTTCCCGCCTCGTGCTTTCCCTCGACGTTCGTGACGTCGACCGCGAACGTGTCAGTGACCCACTTCAAAATGCCCGCGCTGTGCGCAGCCCAGCTCGCATCGGTTTCTGGATGCAGCAATATGTATCTTGCGGTTTCGAGCGGCGAATACTGGTTCGGGTTCTCTGTCGGATTGCGATGGATCTCGATGTCTTCGAAGTAGCCCGACCAGTTGTTGTTGGCCATGGGATATTG
>JACQAW010000179.1 GCA_016194725.1 Deltaproteobacteria bacterium | reverse complement strand
TAAAACCCGAGCTCAAGCCCGAGCCAAAATTGACGAGATCGACACCCATATTTTGGCTCTGCTTGCCGAGCGCATGAAGATGGCCCGTGATGTTGGCCTGGTTAAGGCGGCGGCGGCCCGAAGTTCGGGCAAGAAGACCACCGCGGTGCTAGCCCCCGAACGCGAAGAGGAAATATTCCGGCGCCTGCATCGCCTTGTCGATGCGCAACGCATGCCATGGCCCCTGGTTCAGGCCGTGTATTCGGAAATCATCAGCCTGTGCCGTGCGGCCCAGGGTCAGGTGACCGCGTATGTATTGGGGCCAGCCGGCACGCACTCCGAATTTGCCGCCCGGGCCCGCTTCGGCGAAGCGCTGTCGATTCAGCATCATGACTCCATACCCGCTGCCATCAAGGCAGCCGAGCAAGCTGCGGCTGGCGGCGATGCAAATGCCGTTGCGGTGGTGCCCATTGAAAATTCGCTCGAAGGCACGGTTGCCGCCACGGTGGACACCCTGCTGGGCACGTCGCTCAGAATAACCGGCGAAGGTTATTACCGCGTGCGCCATGCGCTGCTTTCGCGGGCCAGGGCACCCAAGGAAATCAAAACCATCTACAGCCACCCGATGGGGCTGGCCCAGTGTCAGCGGTGGCTTCAGGAAAATCTTCCCCATGTGAAGCTCATCGAGGTCAGCAGCACGGCCGAGGCCGCGCGCCACGTGGCCAGCACCGGGGCGTCCCGGTCCATCGCCGCCATTGCGAGCCCCTATCTTGCTGTCAATGGCTTGAATGCGCTAGCCTCGGACATTCAGGATTCGCTCGACAATACCACTCGCTTCGGAGTGCTGGGCGCGCAGATACCCGGCCCTTCGGGCGACGACAAGACCTCGCTCGTGTTCAGTCTGCCCAATAAATCGGGTTCGCTTTTCGAGGCTATTCAGGTTTTTTCGAAGGCCAAGCTGAACATGACCAAGATCGAGTCGCGTCCGCATCGCGGCCTGCAGTGGGAATATCTTTTTTATGTCGATATCGACGGCCATGCCTATGATTCGAAGGTGACCCGGGCGCTAGAGGCCTTTGACAAAAAGGTGCGCTATTTCAAAATTCTGGGAACCTATCCCAAGGGGCGCCCATGGAACTGAGCTGGAATCCAGAGGTCCCTGGCCATATCTCGTCACTGGTGCCGTATCCGCCGGGCAAGCCCATCGAAGAAACCGAGCGCGAGTTCGGCATTACGGGCGTGGTTAAGCTTGCCAGTAACGAGAATCCACTGGGCCCGTCTCCGAAAGCCATGGCGGCGATTCGCGATGCGCTGCCGAACCTGCACCTGTACCCCGACGGCAGCCATTTTGTTCTGAAGAAAACGCTGGCTGAACGCCTGGGCTGCTCGAGCGACGAGCTTTGCATCGGCAATGGGTCAAATGAGTTCATCGATATCCTGCCGCGGGTTTTCGTCTCCAAGGGCCGCAACCTGGTAACGCACAAGGCGGCGTTCGTGATTTACAAGCTCTGCGCGCAGCTGCAAGGCGTGGAGTGCCTCGAGGCCCCGATTGACGACAATCTGGAAGTGACGGTGGACGCGCTTCTGGGCGCGATGAATGGCGACACCCGCCTGGTCGTGCTGGCCAATCCCAATAATCCTACCGGAAATTTCCTGGCTGCCGCCGAGGTTGACCGCCTGGCAACCGAGCTTGCCCGTCGCCACATTCTGCTGGTGCTCGATTATGCCTACTGGGAGTACGTGACCGACAAGTCGATTCCCGATCCCATGGTGGTTTACCGCAAACACGCCAACGTTATCGTTCTGCGCACCTTTTCGAAGGTCTACGGCCTGGCCGGCACGCGGGTTGGCTATCTCATCGCCGACAAGAAAATCACGGCGATGGTGGAGCGGGCCCGCCAGCCTTTTAATGTCTCAAGCCTGGCGCTGGTTGCTGCGGTTGCCGCGCTTGGAGACCATGAGCATCTGGAACGGTCGGTAAAGCTCAATATCAGCAGCAAGGCCGAGCTGGAGAAACGGCTTGCGCGCTATCCGGTAAGGGTTTTTCCAAGCCAGGGCAACTTTTTGCTGGTCGACATGAAGCGCGCGCTGCGTTTTTGCCGAAAAGAAGGCTGGGTGTATCACGTGGCCCGCGCTGATTTGGAGGTGCAGACTTACAACCTGCTTTGCGTGGTGGCTTTGCCCGAGGCGGTAATGGCTTTGCGCGACGCCAAGGTGAAGGAGATGATTTCGCGGCTGCCCTCGAATACCATCGTTACCGATGTTTTCAGCAGCAAGAGCAGGGGCACCCTTGAGCTGGCGCGCCTTTGTGCGGCTCATGGCTTGCGTTTTGGCTGGAGCCACCCGTTGGCGGGGCGCGAGGGCAGTGGTGCCGCGAGCGCCGACCCGGCGATTTTCAGCGGCGCGCTGGTGCTGGTGGATTCAGGCGCCCCGACAACCGTGCGCAGCGAGCTGACCCGCTTTTGGCAGGCGCTGGACTGCAAAGTCGAGCTGCTTTCGACTGCCGTCCATCAGAAACGCATGGCGATGGGCTCGCACCTCATGCACGTGCTGGCATATTCCTTGATGCATGTGCTCGAAAAAGACGGCGAAGGCTGCGGAAAATCGGCTTCGCCCAGCGTGCTGGGAATTACCCGGGTCGCGAAGTCGAATCCCGATGCATGGGCTTCGATTCTGTTCTCAAATAGGAAGGAAGTGCTTTCGGCGGTGACCTGTCTGATACAGGGTCTCAGAAAAACTTCAGCGCTTTTGAAGGCGGGCGACACGCAGGCACTTACGAAATACCTGGCCGAGGCCCAGCGCCTGCGGCTGCAGCTGGAATCAGGAGAACTGAAATGAGCTTGAGAGTAACCCCAAAACGGATTTCCAGGAACGCGGGCCCGCTGGATTGTCCACCGGACAAGTCGGTGACGCACCGGTCGTTTTTGTTTTCGCTGCTGTCCTCGCGTAAAAGCGTGATTCAGCGGCCTTTGCTGGGCGAAGACTGCCTGGCTTCATTGGCGGCGGTGGCGAAACTTGGCGGCCAGGTGGAACGCAAAGGCACCGGAGTCGAGATCAGCGGCTTTGGCATCAGGAATTTTGGCACCGCCCCCACCACGAAGTCCAATCCGCTGAAGATTGATTGCCAGAACAGTGGCACCACGATTCGCCTGCTTTCGGGGCTGCTGGCCGGACAGACCGGCTATTTTCACATGTTTGGAGACGGCAGCCTTTCGCAGCGTCCGATGGCGCGCGTATCGCAGCCGCTTTTGCAGATGGGCGCGGCAATTTATCCGCGCGGCGAGAAGAAAGGGGCGAAGGGAATCACGCCCACGCCGCCGATTGACCTCGAACCTGCCCAGGGCGGGCTGCGGCCGTTGGATTACGCCGTAGCCTCGCTGTCGGGAAGCCTGGGGCGTGATTTGTCGCCCCTTAACCTTTCAGTAGGCGGCGACCCCAGCTCGGCCGCGTTTTGGGCGTGCGCCGCGGTGATGCAGGGGCAGCGAGTGTGCATTGAAAATGTGCTGCTCAATCCGACGCGCATGGGTTTTGCCACGGTCTTGTCGCGCATGGGCGCGGCCATTACGACGACGCGCATGCATTCTGGCGGCGGCGAAGACGTGGGAACGGTGGAAATCAACCCGGCTTCATTGCGCGCCACCGAGGTGCTGCCGCACGAGATTCCCACGATGATCGACGAAGTGCCCATGGTCGCGATCGCGGCTTTGTGGGCGCGGGGCACGACTGTTTTTCGCGGGGTTCAGGAGCTGCGAGTGAAGGAGTCGGACCGGCTCGAGGCGATCATTTCATTCATCGGCTCCATTGGCGGCAAAGCCTGGGCCGTGGAGAACGACCTTTTTATCGAAGGCCTGGGTGCGGCGCCCGCCGGACCCAAGGCTTCTGACTGGTTCTATGAAACGCTGGGCGACCATCGCCTGGCCATGGCGGCGGTTATTACGGCCGACGCCTTGCAGAAAGAGATTCTTTTAGACGATGCGGAATGTATTAAGGTATCTTACCCGGGATTCTTCGAACATCGCGAGGCTCTGAGTAAATGAAAAATGACAAGCTGATTGTCGCCATTGATGGCCCAGCCGGCAGCGGCAAAAGCACGGTAACGCATCTGCTGGCTCACAAGCTGGGCTATGTGCATATCGATACGGGCGCCCTTTATCGGGCCGTGGCATTGCGAGCCAAGGAGTCGGGGGTTTCGTTTGACGACCCCGTGGGGCTGGGAAAAATAGCCGCCGCGTCCAAGCTTGAATTTCAGTGGCTCGATGACGATCGCAATCATGTTTTTTTGGACGGGCGTAACGTATCGCTGCTGATTCGCACGCCGGAAATAAGCATGGCCGCGAGCAAAATTTCCGCTTACCCCGAGGTGCGGGATGCCCTGCTGGGCCTGCAGCGTCGCATGGGCGGGCAGGGCGGAGTAGTGCTTGAGGGGCGTGATATCGGCACCGTGGTTTTTCCGAACGCGCACGCGAAATTTTTTCTTACCGCGAGCGTCGACAGTCGCGCGCGCCGTCGCGCCGTCGAGCTCGAGGAAAAAGGCGTTTACCTGGATTTTGAAGAGGTCAAAAAGCAGGTTATTGAGCGCGATCGCGGCGATACCGAGCGTAAGGTGGCGCCATTGAGAAAAGCCGCCGATGCCATCGAGGTCGATACCACACAGATGACCATCGAGCAGGTGGTGGCCAAGCTGGTGGGCATCGTGCAGGGAAAGATGCAAAAAAGCTGATGGCCAACGAACCGGGCGTACTTGATGCCCGCCATAAAGGCGCACGCAAAACAAAAATTCTCGTGGTGCGGCCCGACCGGATCGGCGACGTGGTGCTTTCGACGCCGGTACTCGAAGCCCTGAGGCACAACTACCCCGACAGTGAGCTGCAGCTGCTGGTGCGGGACGCGG
>JACQAW010000178.1 GCA_016194725.1 Deltaproteobacteria bacterium | reverse complement strand
GAGCAGAAGGGATCAAAGTATGATTAGGGACAATATTCAACGCCTGAGGCTTATCGTGAAGAGCGTGGCCAATCGCAAGCTTGATGCGCTCGATTTACTGCAGATCGATCACATCAAGATTCGGACGCTGTTTCTGCAGCTGCGCGCCTCAAAGAATCAGGGCCGTAAAATACAGCTCTGGAGGCGGATCGAGAAGGATTTCCTGGCGCACTCGCTGGCCGAGGAGACGGTCTTTTATCCTGCGTGCATGGAATTCGAAAAGTTGAAGACGCTGGTCATCGAGGGCGAAGAGGAGCATCGGCTGACCAAAACGCTGATGCGCTCGATCGATTCGCTGAGCGTCGAAAGCGAGCGCTGGCTGCCGAAAATTTACCTGGCAATGGAAAATATCGAGCACCATGTCGAGCGTGAGGAAAACGTGATGTTTCCGCTCATTCGCCGGTACATGGATTACCTGGAGCTCCAGAACCTCGGTGACCGTATTCAGAGGGTCAAGAAAGGCGAACGCGCGGCGGCCTGAACAGGCCCGTGCGTAATGCATTTTGGGGAGCGCCACCGTGCATGCCTTACGCAACGGCATGCGACTTGCTACCCAAGCACCACGATATTAGAGGGGGATACGAAAAAATGAGCGACAATGAAATCTATTTGGGTTCCAAACCGAAGCGTTATACTCGGAAGTGCAATCTGTGTTCGAGGATGTTTGAAGGCCGCAATGCGTACCTGCGTTTTTGCCAAAACTGCCGGGCGTCGGTAAGATACCGATTCGGCCAGCTGTCAGAGCCGTACGAAATACTGCTGGGAAATATCTATCGCGGCTGAGCTGCGGAGCGGCCGCGTGATCCGCGCAGCGTTGGCGTGTCTGTTGAGCGGGCTGTTGCTGCTGGCGCTTGGCGTGTCAGGCGTGGCGGGGCACGGCCCCGAAGTCGGCCGTAGTCTGGTCGCGATAGTTCTGGCCCTAGGCCTCATTGCCATGGTGGCAAGTCAGGTCATCGTAGTTCTGGTCGATCGGCAACGGCCGCGCGTTCGGTAACAGGCCTGTTGCGTTTGAGGCTCCACCACGAGTTCTGCGGCAGGCGGCTGGTCATGGCGATGCGCGCTTTCAGCGGATTGCGGGGGGGCCGCAGCCAGCGCCGCAACGTGAAGAACACGCGATCGGCAAGCAGCGTCAGGGTCAGGGAGCGCGCGCCCATGCGGCCCAGGCTGCCCACGAAGAACGCCAGAAAAATTCCGCGCAGGCGGGGCGGCGAACCGCTAATCTTTACCACGGCATGGCGCCGGCCGTCTTTGAGTTGCACGAGCTCGACGCTGAAGTGGACCCGGCTGTTTTTCGAGCCAAAGCCGAACAGTTTACGACTCGAGCTGGTCATGCGTTGCAGGGCCGCGCAGGCGCGGTCGCCCGCCGCGTAGACCAGATAGTGGGTCGGATATTCCGTCACGTCGCCCACGCACACCGAAGCCCTGGGCCAGCGCGCGATGCTGGCGCGGCGGCGCGGAAAATCATAGGTCAGGTAAAGCCAATCCAGCACCAGGCCGTGCGCACCCGAGCTTTCGTACGGTGCGCCCGAAATAATTTCGAGCGGAAAGGCATGGCCAGGATTTTCCCGTTCGAATTTTGCACCGAACTCGCCCAGAGGAATAAAACCCAGGTCCCAGAATCGCGTTTTCTGGCTCAGCTGCCGTATGCCTTCGATCCCCGCGCCGCCCCGCTCGATTTGCGATGGATTCGAGGGGCCCCAGCCGCGCTCGGCAGCGATGCGCAGATGGTCTATCTTCATCGGATCAAGATTGAAAACCTGAGCGGCTATCAGATCGTGGGCCAGGGCATTGTTGGAAACCAGAATGACTCCCAGCTCATGCCCCCTTTGAGTCATCTCGTTTCCGCCCACGGCTGCGATAATGCCGTCGCTGACGACGAGCTGGGGGTTGCAGATCTCGAGCATGTCGCAAAGGTGCAGGTCGGCGAAGATTGCGCGTCGGGTGGGATCGCCCAGGCGAATGGCGCCGCTGAAGCCCTGAGACAGCACGCTGCTTTTGAGCTTTGGGCAGTAAATCGTGAAGTCGGAATTCTGGTATTCGCGGGGCGCCAGAATTTCATTGTTCAGGCGGTCGATGGCGCGCGCGCTTTTTCCGCAGACCATGTCCGACTCCAGCAAGCGAGTTTTTTCCCGTCCTGAAAGTACCGCCCCTTTGGACAGCTGGTACCGTAAAAACTCGCAGTCATCGGCCGGAGCCAGCTCAACTTTGCCCGGAAACAGCTGCTCGAACTCGTAGTAGCCGCGTTGGCGAAATACCTCGGACGTGCCGTTGGCGCGTCTGAGCATGCGCGAGGCAGGCAGGCCGTGAAACGCGCGTGCCATGATGGTTGCCTGGACGCGCGGGTTGATCTCAAAAGTCTGATGCAAAACGGCACGCACGACTTCGGGGTGGGTATAGGCGTGGCGCGCGGCTTTGCCATCGGCCATGGTGACGTCCGGGGACACCAAAACGGCTCCGCCGTTTTGGCGTTCCAGAATCTTGGGGGTGCCGCAAAAAAACATTCCGTCTCGCACGACGCGTTCGATGGCCTCGGGGTTCAGGTAACCCATGGGAACCAGGCCGACGTATACTTTGAAGGGAGCAGGCAGGCGTTGCATCCCCTCATTATGCATAACTTGGCGGAATTATAAAATAAGATCAATAAGGTCGGGAATGAGTAGCACCCCCAGGGCAATCCGTGCTAAGAGACGCTCGTGCAGCCCCAACAGCCAAACGTTTTAAATATAACGAATTCCGAGGTTTATCGGAACGCCTGCCTCAAGTTTCTTCCCACCACGCGCGAAGAGATGCAGTGGCGTGGTTGGGACGAGCTCGACGTGTTGTTGATCAACGGCGATGCGTACGTCGATCACCCGACATTCGGAATTCCAGCGCTGGGGCGTTGGTTTGAACGCCTGGGACTGCGCGTTGGCATCGTGTCGCAGCCACGCTGGGACTCGCTGGATGATTTCAAGCGCATGGGCCGCCCAAGACTGTTCGTCGGAGTTTCCGCGGGAACCGTCGACAGCATGATCAACAATTACACCGCCAATAAAAAAACCCGTTCCGACGACATGTACTCCGAAGCCGGTGTGGCTTATCGACAAAATGCCGGGGGCAAGCCAACGCGCATTCGCCCCGATTACGCCACGATTACTTACGCCAAGCTGGCGCGCCAGGCTTTTCCGGAAACGCCGGTCATCGCGGGCGGCGTCGAGATCAGTCTGCGCCGTCTTGCGCACTACGATTACTGGCAGAACAAGGTTCGCCCTTCAATGCTTGTCGAAACGGATGCCGACCTGGTCGTGTTCGGAATGGGCGAGCGCACCGCGGTACGCATTGCGGAAGACTTTCGTCGCGCCGCCGAAATCTCCGGGGCTCCGTTGGCCGTTTCTCATGATGCAACCAAAGCGGCGTTCAAGCGCCTCAAAGGCGAGCGCGGCATCGCGTTCGTCTGCGGCCGTGAAGAGGCCAGGGAAATTCAACCCCGTCTGAAAGTGCCCTCTTACGAGGAAGTGCGCGACGACAAGAAAAAATTCGCCAAGGCGGCCTACTTCATCGAATACGAAGCCAGCCCCTACAACGGGCGCCGGCTCATGCAAGACCATGGCAACAAAGTGGTGGTGATCAACCCGCCCGCGCTGCCCCTGTCTGAAGAAGAAATGGATTCGATCTACGAGATGCCGTTCACCAAAGAGCAGCATCCGGTTTACAGGACGCGAATCCCCGCAGCCGACATGATTCGGTTCAGCGTGGCCTCGACGCGCGGTTGTTTCGGCGGCTGCTCGTTCTGCGCGATCACGCTGCACCAGGGTCGCATCGTGCAGTCGCGTTCGGAAGACAGCGTGCTCAAAGAAGTGGGCAAGATGAGCGACGTGCCAGGCTTCAAAGGCATCGTCAGCGACATCGGTGGCCCCACGGCCAATATGTACAAGCTGCGCTGCAAGAGCACCGAGATCCAGAGCAAGTGCCGCAAGCTTTCGTGCGTGCACCCCAAAGTCTGCCCGCACCTGCACACCGACCACACGCCGCAAGTGCAGCTGCTGGCCAAGGCGCGCAAGCTGCCGGGCATACGCAAGATTCATGTGGCTTCGGGGCTGCGCTATGACCTTGCGCTGGCCGACAAAAAATCGGGCCAGAAATACCTCAAAGACCTGATTCAGAACCACGTGGGCGGCCACCTGAAAGTGGCCCCTGAGCATCTCGACGAAGAAGTGCTTCATCTGATGAAAAAGCCGGGCTTGAAAGACTT
>JACQAW010000082.1 GCA_016194725.1 Deltaproteobacteria bacterium | reverse complement strand
GAGCATATTCGAGCGGGGTCGGCGGCGTGCGGCCGAGTGCTGACTCGCGGACTGCCATTGCGATAAAAGATTTCGGGTCGAGTTCGACCTTCTTGCAGCTCTCAACGATCGTATAAAAGATCGCGGCCGTGTCCGCGCCATTGATGTAACCCGGGCGTAAACACTGACTTTTACCCACATTTTTATTAATCAGCGGACGGCCCACAAATATTCCGTGTTGTTTGCGGGGCGCGGGATGTGACCACGCTGCATCGATGGAGCAACACCAAGAATGGTTTGAGGAAGAATTTAGGGATATAGAACTCGGCGACCAGCGACTGAATCGCCGGTTTGGGTTACTTGTAGAGCCCCGGCGGCCACCCAAAACCCGCCACGTGTGGCCACTTGAAAACCCGCCGCGTTATGGCCTCGTAGCCTAACGCCCGACAGGACGTTTACGCTCTCTTGCACAACAACAGGCAAGGGGGCCACAAGGGGTGAACGTCTTGAAACCACACGAGAGAGAACAGATACTTACGCTTCTGCGGGCCGGAATGTCGGCGCGCCAGATCAGCCGGCGGATGGGATTTGACCGTGACACGGTCGCAAAGTACGCGCGCGATGCGGGAGTTTGGGCGGAGCGGGCAAAACCCGCCAGTCATGGCCAGGTGGCCACCGGCTCCGATGGTGGCCCGCCCGAGGTGGCCAGTCAAAACCCGCCACCCCGGCCACCGGATGGCGGCGCAGCAAAACGCCCGCCGGAGCACGCGCGGTCGGCCTGCGAGCCGCACCGTGCATTCATCGAAGAGCAGGTGGGGCTTGGTCGAAACGCCATGGCCATCTATCAGGACTTGGTCGACCAGTTTGGATTCAAGGCTGCCTACAACTCGGTGAAGCGTTTTTGCCGGCACTTACGGCGCCGCGAGCCCGAGAAGTTTGATATTCTGGAGTACGCGCCCGGTGAGGAGGCGCAGGTCGACTACGGCCAAGGCGCGCCAACGCTTGATCCCAAGACCGGGCGCTACCGGACTCCGCGGCTGTTCGTGATGACGCTGAAGTACTCAAGGCGAAGCTTCCGCAAAGTCATCTGGAACTCCTCGCAAGAAATCTGGGCGCAGCTTCACGAAGAGGCGTTTCGCTACTTCGGTGGCGCCACGCAATACGTCGTGCTCGACAATCTTAAGGAAGGAGTTCTCAAGCCCGATATCTACGAGCCGGAGCTCAACCCCGTGTATGCCGCGATGCTCACGCATTACGACGTAGTTGCCGATCCTGCACGAGTCCGCGACCCCAATAGAAAGGGAACCGTCGAGAGCGCAATCCAGCACACCCAAAGTACGGCGCTCAAGGGTCGCAAATTCGATTCGCTTGAGGAGCAAAACGAGTTTCTGATGCACTGGGAAGAGCGTTGGGCTGCTCCTCGCATCCACGGCCGCGTTAAGCGTCAAGTTGAAGAAATGTTCCAGGAAGAGCGGCCCCACCTCAAGCGTCTGCCACTCACCGGAATGCGCTATTTTAAGCAGGAAAGGCGCACCGTGTGGGATGACGGCTGCATTCAGGTCGGCAGATGCTACTACGGGGCAAGCCCGCTACCGATCGCAAGCGAGGTTGTCGTCCGGATCTACGCTCTTGAGATCGAGATTTTGCATCCCAAGTCGTTGCTGATCGTGCGCCGTCATGCGATCAAAACCAGGCCCGGCAGTTTCTCGATCGAAGACCGCGACCGGATATTCAACCCCTCGCGCGATACGCACAGACTGCTTCGGGCGGCCCACGAGATCGGGCCATATACTGAGAAGCTGTGTCAGCTCTTCTTTAAACGCACGGGGCGCACCAGCCAGCGAAGCATCCAAGCCGTCGTAAGCATGGCCCGCAAGTACGACAAAGCTCGTATCGAGGCCGCCTGCCGCATGGCCTACGAACGGCGGGCAAGCTCGTCACGCTCCGTGCGACTTATTCTCGAGAATACGACTGAGTCGGTTTTGAAACCGAGCAGCCTCGAGACGGCCGCCACACGGCCAGCGCAGACGCACGAACTCATCCGCTCCAGCGAGGAATACGCCGACCTCTGGAACTGGGCGACAAAAACCACGGATTCAAAGAGGGGGTAACTGTTTATGCCAATGTCCATTACCGAGATCGAGCAGGCGCTAAAAGTATTGCGCCTGGGTGGAATCAGAGCAACGCTCGAAGCACGGGCCGTCCAGGCCACGGCCGGAGAGCTCTCATTCATGGATGCGTTTGCGATGCTGCTCCAAGATGAGCTGGATCGTCGAAAGTCGCGGCTCCTTGAGCGACGCTTCATCGTGTCCGGGCTCAAAGAACGAAAAACCTTATCTGAGTTCGATTGGAGCTTTAATCCGAAGCTTCCCAAGAAGGCGATCATGGAGCTGATGAGCTTGAGCTTTGTCAGCCACCATGAAGACGCCCTGATTATCGGTGCGCCCGGCACTGGCAAGAGCCACATCGGCAAGGCCATAGCGCTGGCTGCGATAGGAAGCGAGCACCGGGTCGTCTACCGCGAGGCGCACGTGCTCTTCGAGGACATTTTGCAGGCAAGCAATTTAGGGACCAAGAAAAAGTTCATGAAGATTCTGGCCGACGCCGATCTGCTTATCATCGACGATCTTGGCCTGACACAGCTTGCGCCGCAAAACGGCGAGGACATCTTGGACATCATCATGAGCAGATACGAGAAGAAAAGTACGCTTATCACCTCAAATCGCATCATCAGCGATTGGGATAAAATGCTCTGCGACGCAACGCTGTCGTCAGCCGTACTCGACAGACTTATGCACCACTGCAATTTTTTGAAATTCGAAGGAAGGAGCTACCGGCTACGCGAGGCCGGGCAGAAATTGGCGGCTAGCGCCGCCGAAACAACTCAGGTCCAAACGGCCTGAAACATCGCCCTGTCGGGTGGCGGGTTTTGCCTGGCCACGACTGGCGGGTTTTGAAGTGGCCGCCGGGGTAGAGCAGCTTTCGCAGAACGCCGGCAAGAGCATCCAAGTGGCGTGCGAAGACTGGGCCGGAACAAAGGCAGCTTATCGATTTTTCGACAACCCGAAGATCAAGTTGGAGGAAATCATGCGGCCCCACATCGATGCCACCGCTTGTCGGGCTGAAAAGGCACTTAGAGCAACTGATCCGACAGAGCCACTGTTGATTATCCAAGATACGTCGTATCTGAATTATTCGCACCACCCGAGCACGGCGGGTCTTGGTGAAATTTCAAAATTTAAAGACAGGATCTCTGACGGCCGCATACTCAGAGCTTGTGGGCTACTCCTGCATTCGAGCTTGGCGCTGACAACAGATGGCATTCCACTCGGGTTTTTAGACCAGAAGCTATGGACTCGAACAAGACCCATCGGCGTTGTGACCAAGAGCGGCTGGAACTTCACGCGTATTCCTATCGAAGAAAAGGAAAGCTTTCGGTGGATCGAAGCGATGCGAAATAGCTCGGTGAGAATCAGCGATCCCGGTCGACTGATCCATATTGGTGACCGGGAAGCGGATATTTTCGAACTATTCGGAGAAGCCAAGGCGCAAGGCACTCACTTCGTAATCCGACTAAAAACACAGCAGCGATGCGTTGAGGGTGGGGGCAGGATTTTTGATCAAGTCGAGACTGTCTCGCCAAAGGGCCGATACAAATTGCGCGTACGCAAGTCAGATGGGTCATATCGGATCGCTAAGGTCGAGGTGAAGTTTTATCCCGTCGCCATTCTGCCATCAGTCTCAAAGAAAAAACTTGATTCCATTTCGGCCTGGGTCATCGCGGTTATCGAAACGGGTGCGCCCAAGGGAGTGGAAAAGATCGACTGGAAACTTCTCACGGATCTTCCTGTACGCTCATTTGAAAGCGCCTGCGAAAAGATTTACTGGTACGAGAAGCGTTGGCAGATTGAAGTCTTCCACAAAGTGCTCAAATCGGGTTGTAGGGTTCTTGATTGTAGGCTTCAAGACGCCGCGCGACTTATCCGTTATGTTGGCGTGATGACCGTGGTCGCTTGGCGCATTTTCTGGATGACCACGATCAGCAGACATGCTCCAGAATTAAAACCAGAGGCCGTCATGGCGCCATCCGAAATGGCGACTCTCAACCTCTATGTTCGAAGTCGAAAACAGCGGCTTACTGCACAATCCAGCGCGCATGACTGGATTCGTTCGCTCGCAAGCCTTGGCGGATTCCTCGGACGAAAATGCGACGCCGAACCCGGACCCTTTGTTCTTTGGCGCGGATATCTTCGGCTGCAGGACATCATGCTCGGAATTTCCTTGGTGCCACCATAAAGATGTGGGTAAAAGTCAGGGCGTAAACACCACCGAAGCGCATGTCAGGAGGCTACTTCGACATGCGTTCAAAAAAATATTCAAATTCTCAATTAAAAGGCATTTCACGGTTGAAAATTGCGGCGGGTAAGGTTCGCCCTGCGGGCTCTCATGGAGCCTGGCCGAAAAATATTCGACGGCAGGCGGCGCGACTGACGAGATCCGGCGTTTCGGCCTACGAATTGAAAAAGCATACCAAAATTTCGGCTCAGACGTTGCATGCTTGGAAAAACAACTTATTGGGCAACGCAAAGAGGCGGCCTCGGCGATCTCGCACCGCCTGGCGCGAGTTACATGTAGTCCCCGACGGACAGGCAAAACAGGCCACTCGTGGACACCTCAAAACCCGCCCGCGCTCCGGCGCTGGCCGGTTTTGAGGTGTC
>JACQAW010000154.1 GCA_016194725.1 Deltaproteobacteria bacterium | reverse complement strand
GCCCTGGCCGCCGCGAGCAAGGTCGGGCTGTCGAAAGGCCGCGGTTACCGTGCAGCCCGTTTGAAAAGCCACGATCGAGGGATCGAGCAGCTGTACCGAAATACCGCGCTCGGGTGCATGCCACACGGTTTGACCATGAATCGCGATGATTACATCAGTAGCCGGAACGCGCTTGTGCGCGAGCATTCTGCGGCAGACGAGGGCCAGCCATGCCGAATAGTCGCGTGAAAGTGCTGCTGTCAGGGGAATATTGAGCCGGCCAGCTTGTGCGGCCCTGAGACGCTGACGAAGTGGCGCGGGAAACGACTGCGTTGCAGTATGGGCAAGAGTTTCGCGACTGCGGTCGATTCGCAACAAAGCGAGATCCGCTCCATCACAGCTCGTACCGGTCATGACGCCCAGCGAGAAAATTTTACTCACGGTTTTGTCACTAGTGCCGTCAATTTTTTAATCGCATCGGTGGGGCAGAGGGGCACGCAGGCCGTGCAGTCGGTGCAGGTGTCTGCGTCAATAATATGCGTCTTTTCGCCTTTGATTATCGAGTCTGTCGGGCATGCCTCAAGGCATACACCGCAGTCGATGCACTCTTTTGTGATATAGTGCGACATAAGTTAAATTGTATCACACGCGAAACTGTGCGAAATTTAAATATATGCCGCTGATTCGCCGCCCGCGCCAGTACACGCTTTTGTCTTTTATAATGTTGCTGGCGATTCCTATTTTTATTCTGAACGTCTGGGTCATGCAAAAGGGCGTGCTGGCCAAGGTTTTACATCCAGAGTCGTATTTCTGGATGGGCATTGAAGCCGGCTGGGTATTCGTCACGATTTTTTGGCTGCTGAAGGCCAAGTGGCGTGGTTTTTGGAGTGTCCTCGTGCTGAGCGGCGTGCTGCTCGGGGTGAACATGCATTACCTGGTTGCCACGAAAAACTACGCGCTCGCTTTCTATGCCTTATTTCTTCTCATCGTCAGTGGTATTTATTGCCTTCACCTTTACCGCAGCCTGAGCGAGTCCTATTATCACCCGGGCCAGCGATGGTTTGAAGGGCAACCTATTTTTTTGCCTCGAATCGAGGCTGAGCTCCAGACTGGCGGAAAAAGCATACCGGCACGCGTCAGTCGCCTTGGGCTCGAGGGCTGTTATGCCTTCGTCAACCCTGCAGTCGCGCTGGGGTTGGATAAAGTTGATACCATCGAGCTGAAACTGGGTGAACTGTGCCTGGGCTGTGCGGTAGAATCAGTGAGTAGAAGCAAGGACGGTACCGGGCGAGGGTTGAGATTTCTGGCCACCTCTGCGGACCAACACAAAGACATCAGAGATTTTCTAGATCGCGTGAGGAGCTCCGGATATGTTGCATAATTGCGTATTGATTGCCCTGCTCGTTTTAGGCGTGTTTGGTTGCACGAAGCCGGCCACCGAGACCCCCAAGGAAGTCCTAAGCGCGTATGTCAATCTGGCCTTCGGCGTGAAGTCGATCGGCGACATAGCCGGCCTTAAAGACTTCACCACCGATAGCGCGCGCGAAGATCTTGAGAAGCTCGAAACCGACGCCAAGCTTGGCGACCAGGGGCAGCAGCTCTTTAAGAAAGCGTTCGAAGACCAAAAGATTGAATCGACATCGTCGTTGAAAATCAGGGACGAACGAGTCCTGGGCGATGAGGGCTATTCGATCACTTACGAGCTGGCCTATCATGTCAAATCAGCCAATACCGAAGACAAGGTAACCACCAAGAAGCACGCGCTCTTTACGTTCGATAAGTCCCGGAAAAGGTGGCTCATCAAGGACGTGCAGGGTTTGAAAACGTTTGTCGAACATACCGCCGAGGAAAGAATTTCCGCTGATCCCGGGAAAAAGAACTGAATTGTAACTGAAATGGGACCGGCAATTTTTGCCTGGGCCCAAACGTAACGCTCCGTAGGCTCATTTTCAAATATAGTTCAAGCAAAGCCGCGACTTCTCCGAACTGAATGACAGGAGGAGCTATTCCATGGCCGGTAACGCTCCGTCCCCACAGAATTTCGCTGAAATCTTGGAGCGAGGAGCAACGGTGGACGATATTTTCAAGGATCAACCGACCCCAAAAGGGTCAGATCCCTACGAGCTGAAAAAAGACGATCCCGGAGTCAAATCCGAAGAAACGTCGCTTTCCATAGCTCCGCTTATCGTTGAAGAGGCGAGCAGTGTCACGTTCAAGACCGGTGAGCTCGCAAAAGAGATGCAGCTGAGCGAATCCGACCTGGCTCAGGTTGCGATCATAGACAACGACAGCCTTTTTTGCATCAATCGTAAATTTGCCGCTGTTGAGGCCCTCTTTCGGCTTATTACCCGCGATTCGCTGACTTTTGGTCAGCTTATCAGCGAGATATTGCGTATCGGCATGGAACAGGTCAAATCGGAGGCAGGCTCCTTTCTTGAAATTGACTACCAGAATGGCTGCCTCTTTTTTCGCGCAGCTGCTGGCCGCTCGTCAGAAGGCCTTTTAAACTTCACCGTGCCATTGGGCCAGGGTATCGCTGGATTCGTCTGCGAAAACCAGCAACCCATGGCGCTTTCAAGTATTGATGACAGCAGCGTGTATTTAAGCACGATCAGCAACGCAGTGGGGTTTGAGGCCAAGAACATGGTGGCGTATCCCGTTGTCATTCGCGGCGTTACTTTTGGTTGCCTTGAACTATTGAACCGTTTGGGCGAGCCTCAGTATACCGATGCCGACAAGGAAGTGCTGGTTACGCTTTGCGACTATGCGGCAAAGGTGATTGAAAACAGATTGATGCTGGCGGCGATTTCCAAAGAGCTGCATGGACTCAAAAATCCTGGCGCCGCGAATAAATCAGGGGAGGCAGCATGAGCGCACCCTTGAAAGCAGTGCCTCCTGTGCCCGCGGCGGACTCGGCAACTGGTGCAGTCACTCGATCGGGTGTCAACGTTGGCGTAGCGGCCCCGGCGGCGGGCGCAGCGAGTCCCGCTGCTAGTCGCCCTTCGATGAAGTATCTGCTGCATGCCCTGCTGAAACACGGCGCCTCGGACCTTCATCTGAAATCGGGCCGTCCGCCAATGTATCGAATCAATGGCAAGCTCGTCGCGGCAAAAATGGCCGAACTTTCAACCGAAGCCGTGAAGGAAATCCTGTATGGGATCCTGAGCGACAAACTGATCCGAGATTTCGAAAAAAATATGCAGGTCGACTGCAGCTTTCTGCTCGAAGGCATGGGGCGGTTTCGTGCCAATGTCTATATTCAACGTGGCACGGTTGCCGGGGTCATTCGCATGATTCCGCTTACAATCCCCAGTCTTGACAGCCTGAATCTTCCGCCGGTGCTCAAAGAGCTGGCAATGAAAAAGCGCGGCCTGATTTTGATAACGGGCAGTACTGGCAGCGGCAAATCGACTTCTATGGCCGCAATGATTAACCATATCAACGAAAACCGGCACTCACACATCGTGACAATCGAAGATCCGATCGAATTTGTTTATCGCGACGTGAAGAGCAGCGTCTCGCAGCGCGAAGTGGGCAGCGATGCCCTGACCATGCACGATGCGCTGATGGGAGCGATGCGCCAGGATCCGAACGTGATTACGATCGGTGAGATGCGCCAAACCGAAACCATTGAAACCGCACTTACGGCTGCTGAAACAGGTCACCTGGTCTTTTCGACCTTGCATACGAATGACGCAAAATCGACGATCGATCGTATCGTTGACGTGTTTCCGGCGGCATCCAAAAATCAGGTACGCATTCAGCTGAGCGCCTGCCTGCTGGCAATAGTGAGCCAAAAACTCGTTCCACGGGCCGATGGCGAAGGCCGCGTGGCGGTATGCGAAGTGTTGATCAAGAGCCCAACCATCGAAAATCTGATTCTCACCGGCGAGCTCGACAAGATCAACGAAGCGATGGCAAGCTCCACCACCTACTATAAGATGCAGACCTTCAACCAGGCGCTCGAGCGGTTGGTCATGGCTGGCACGGTTACCAATGAAGACGCTATCTTCGCGAGTAACTCGCCCGAAGATCTTAAAATGCGTTTGTCGGGCTTCAAGAAAGAAGAAGGCTTCTAAGCCTTCGCGACTTTCGTGGTCACGCCAAGGCCGTGATAGGTCTTCTTGAGCAAGAGCGCGTCTTTTTCCAGTTCCGGGCTTTCGCAGATAATCGCGCCGCGCACATTGAAGTCGCGGCAAGCTCGCAGAAAGTCCTTATAGTTGAATTCACTTTCCTTAAGCGACAGGTGTTTGATTTCGCCTTTGGGGCCGTACTGAATTCCCGCAACATGGATGTGCATCTGGTTCAGGGCGCCCTTGCCGAGGGCCTTTTTGTACCGTTCGAATACTTCCGAAAACTGCTTGTAGTTATTGGCCTGTCCATCGGTGCGCGCCTGGTTGTGCGAAAAGTCAAGGCAGGGATACACTTGAGGAACCTCCTGACTCAGCTCGCACAGCTCTTCCAGCGTTCCAAACTGGCTCTTGCGGCCCGTGAGTTCGGGGCGCAGGTGAATGGCGTTTTCCTCGTCACCGAGGCGCTCGGTTATCTGCTTCAGATAGCGCTTCACGATGTCGAATACCGTCTTGGGGTCGTCTTTCATGTAAAAGGCCGCGTGAAAGGTCATGCTGTACGCGCCGCACATGCCTGCAAGGCGCGCGGTTTGAAGAAGACGGTTGATCGAGGCGTCGATCTTGTCCTGCTCCTTTGCATTCAAATTAATATAATAGGGAGCATGCGCGGTAAGCGTTATTCCGAGTTTTTTTGCTGTGCGGCTGATCTCGTCGGCGGTCTCGTCACGCATGCGAACTCCGTGAGCGAATTCAAGCTCCATGCAATCAAGGCCAATTTCTTTAACCTTTTGCAGAGCACCAATCGGATCTTTTTTCGGTGCAGTGCTTGGAAAACCAGCTGTACCGAACCCGAGCTTTTCCATTCCTGTGTTACCCCTTGCTCTCCGTTGTAATTTCGCTCAAACGAAGCCCCCTTCTAACATGGCGCACGATACGGAACAAGTGGTTGCGCATAAGCATTTGACGTAGTTATATAGAAAATCGCTTAAGTGCAGGGTCAAACAGGGGAAAATGCGTAACAATCTGAAAACATTAATGTTTCTTGCGCTGCTCTCGGGCGCGCTCATGGCCTTTGGCTACCTTTTTGGGGGGAGTCAGGGGATGGTGGCGGGGTTCGCTGCCGCTCTAATGACGAACTTTATTTCATATTGGTTCTCGGACCGCATCGTTTTATCGATGCATAACGCGCAGGAGGTTCAAGCTGGCGATGCCCGAGGCCTGTATGAAATGGTGGAGCGGCTTGCGCACCGGGCGCACATCCCAACACCCCGAGTATATCTGATTCCAGACCATTCGCCGAATGCCTTTGCTACGGGCCGTAATCCACATCACGCCGCGATAGCGGTAACTCAGGGACTGCTCAGCGTTTTGAACTACCAGGAGCTGGAAGCCGTGCTCGCGCATGAGCTTTCGCACGTTAAACATCGCGATACGCTAATCAGTTGTATTGCGGCCACCATGGCCGCAACAGTGCTGCTATTCGCAAATATTGCGCGCTGGGCATCGATTTTTGGCGGCATACAGCGGCGCGCTGAAAATGACCGCGGCGCTGGCGCTCTTGAGCTTTTGGTAATGTCCATAGTCGCACCAGTGGCCGCCGCATTGATACAGTTTGCCGTTTCGAGGGCGCGTGAGTACGAGGCGGATTCTCGGGGCGCCTCGCTTTGCGGTAATCCGGAATGGCTTGCCAATGCGCTTCGGAAGATCGAAAACATCAGTGCGGGTCTACCCCTCACTTCCGGTGGGCCCGCAACGGCACATTTGTATATCGTGAACCCATTTTCGAGCAGTGCGCTTCTGAATCTTTTCAGCACGCATCCGCCAATCGAAGAACGAATTGCGCGGCTGCTGGAAATCAGACCGGAGTAAAGATCATGACGCAGTCGACGCGAGGATTGGATTTCACCACTTTTGTACTTTCTGTTTCATCGGCGGCATTCATGGGGCTGGGCCTGACTCCGCGGCCCGGTAGCGACAAGCCCGAGCCCGACCTCGAGCTGGCTCGGCAAAACATTGGTCTGCTGGAACTGATTAAAGAGAAAACCAAGAACAACCTTACATCTGAGGAAGCAAAGCTGCTCGATAGTTTGCTGTTCGAAACGCGCATGCGTTTCGTTGAGGTTCAGAGGAAATGAAAATGCGCCCATGGGGTTCAGGTGGCCAGGGTGGCCAGGACGATTTTTGGCGCAAATTTTTCGAAGAATTTGGCGAGCCCTTTCAAGGCGCTCCGGGCGGCCCGGGAGGCCAGACCCCCAAGGCTCAGTCGCTCGGTTCGGGTTTTATCATTGAAACGTCGAATACCGGCGGTCTGATTCTCACTAACAGTCATGTGGTCGAAGGCGCCGAAGAAGTGAAAGTCAGGTTTACCGAAGCCGCGGACGAAAGAGAATCCGATGGCGAAGTCGTGGGAAATGATCCTGATCTCGACATCGCGTTGATTAAAGTAAAAACCAGGCGAAAACTGCAGGCTGCCGTTCTTAGCGACTCCGATAAGCTGGAGGTTGGTGAATGGGTGGCGGCGGTGGGAAATCCGTTCGGCCACGGCCACTCGGTCTCGCATGGAATTGTGAGCGCCAAGGAGCGCACTCTGCCCGGTGGCTTTGGAAAGTATCTGCAAGTAGATGCCCCGATTAATCCCGGCAATTCGGGCGGGCCGCTGGTCAATTTGAGTGGCGAGGTGGTGGGTATCAACAACGCCATTGACGCGCGGGGTTCGGGTATCGGTTTTGCGATTCCGATTAATCTTGTGAAAGCCATACTGTCCCAGCTCAAAACCAAAGGTAAGGTTGAGCGCGGCTTTATAGGCGTAAGTATTGATGATTTGCGGTCCGATTTGGCAAAGACTCTGAAACTTGACGAGAGCCTAAAAGCACCCATTATTACTAATGTAATGCCGGGGCAGCCAGCCGACAAGGCTGGGCTGCAGGCTTACGACGTGATTACTGCGGTTGATGGCACGACCGTTCACACCGGAGCTGATCTGGTCGAACGAATCACCATGATTCCAATTGGGGAGTCAGCGAAGCTGACGGTGTTGCGTTCAGGCAAAGAGAAGGTTTTTACGGTTGTAATCGCACGGCGTCCCGATCTCGGAAGAGAGAAGTCCGGGAAACGTGGCGACAAGCCAGGCAAGCAGCCAAAGACAACTAGAATTGAAACTGGAATGCAGCTTGAAGATATTGATTCTGAAGTGGCCCATGAGCTTGGGTTGCCGGAGACTTTTCAGGGAGCCGTGGTTTCCCAAGTCGTACCGGGCGGACCCGCCTTTACGGCCGGCCTTGCAAGAGGTGACGTGATATTGGAAGTGGACCGCAAGCCAGTAAAGACGGTCGAGCAGTTCTATAAAATTGTGAAAACGAAGAAAACGTACCTATTGCGGGTACGCAAACAGGACGAATCGGGCCGCGAGACTTTCGCGGTGATCGCTCTGAAACTGGCCGCCTCGGAAGAATAGACCTCGAGCGGCCATACGACCTCAAAGGAGGATTCGAATATGGCCGCAAAATTCACGACGAAGGCGGAAGAAGCGCTGGTGGAAGCACAGCACATCGCTATTCGCCACAATCACCAGGAATTGCAACCCGAGCATCTTCTGCAGGCGCTTTTTGGCCAGGAAGACGGCATTGTGCCCTCGATTGCGGCGGCAACAGGTGCTGACGTAAGCCTGGTTACCCTGGCGTTGGAACAGCAGCGCCGAAAGTTTCCTTCCGTGTCAGGCGCATCGACTGAGGGAAAGGTTTATCCCTCGGGTGTCTTCAACAAGCTGCTTGTCGGAGCTGAAGACGAGGCCAAAAAGCTAAAGGACGAGTTCGTCAGCACCGAACATTTCCTATTGGCTTATCTTGGTCAAAAGACATTCAAGGGAACTGACGCAAACAATGCCATGTTTCGTGCAGGCCTGAGCTATGACAAAGTCGTAAATGTTCTGGCCAAGATGCGGGGCAATCAGCGAGTCGATGACGAAAACCCAGAAGCAAAGCTGAATGCGCTTCAGAAGTACGGTCGCGATTTGACCGAGCTGGCTCGAAAAGGCAAGCTTGATCCGGTTATCGGGCGCGACGAGGAAATCCGGCGGGTCATGCAGGTGCTGTCGCGACGCACGAAAAACAATCCAGTTTTGATTGGCGAGCCGGGTGTCGGTAAAACCGCGGTGGTTGAAGGAGTTGCGCAACGTGTTGCCGCAGGTGACGTTCCCGAAAGCCTGAAAAATAAAAGAGTCGTTACGCTCGATCTGGGGGCGCTCATTGCCGGCGCCAAATTTCGCGGTGAATTCGAAGAGCGTCTGAAAGCCGTGCTCAAGGGCGTCAGTGATGCCGCGGGCGAGGTCATTCTTTTTATTGACGAAATTCATACATTGGTTGGGGCAGGGGCAGCCGAAGGCAGCATGGATGCCTCGAACATGCTGAAGCCGGCGCTGGCGCGCGGGGAACTGCATTGCATTGGTGCCACGACCTTGAATGAGTACAAGAAGAAACTCGAAAAAGACGCAGCGCTTGAGCGCCGCTTTCAACCTGTCTTCGTGCGCGAGCCGTCCGTGGAAGACACGATCTCGATTTTGCGGGGACTACGGGAAAAATACGAGGTTCATCACGGCGTGACGATCAAGGATAGCGCCCTGGTTGCAGCAGCCACACTTTCAAACCGTTACATCGCTGACCGTTTTCTGCCTGACAAGGCAATTGACCTGGTGGACGAGGCAGCAAGCCGCGTAAAAATGGCGCTCGAGTCGCTGCCGGAGGAAATCGATAACCTGAACCGCCGAATCATGATGCTCGAAATCGAACGCCAGGCTTTGAGAAAAGAATCCGACAGCCAGTCCCGTGAGCGCCTGAAAAAGCTTGAAGTTGAACTGAAAGCGCTGATCGAGCAGGCCTCGACGATGAAAGCGCAGTGGCAAAAGGAGCGAACGGAGGTTTCCGAATTGTCGGATCTCAAGGTCCAGATTGAACAAAAGCGCATCGAGATGGAACAGGCTGAAAAACGCGGGGATCTGGAAAAGGCCGCTCAGCTGAAATACGGTGTGCTGATCGAGCTGCAGAAAAAGCTGGACCAGAGAACCGAAAAGGCCAGTGAACGTAAAATGCTGCATCAGGAAGTCGATGACAGTAACATTGCTGAAGTCGTGTCGAAGTGGACCGGCATTCCTGTTTCAAAGATGCTCGAAGGCGAGCAGCACAAGCTGCTTAGAATGGAAGAGCGCCTTCATGAGCGCGTGGTTGGCCAGGATCAGGCTGTGTCGGCAATAGCCAACGCCATTCGGCGTTCGCGCGCGGGGCTCCAAGACCCGCAACGTCCAATCGGCTCATTTTTGTTTTTGGGGCCGACCGGAGTGGGAAAGACGGAAACCGCCAAAGCTCTTGCTTCGTTTTTGTTCGATGATGAGCATGCGATGATTCGTATCGATATGTCGGAGTATATGGAAAAACATGCGGTGGCACGTTTGATCGGCGCCCCTCCGGGCTATGTTGGTTACGAAGAGGGTGGCCAGCTTACCGAAGCAGTCCGTCGGCGCCCCTATAGCGTCGTTCTGCTCGATGAGGTGGAAAAAGCGCATCAGGACGTTTTCAACGTCTTTTTGCAAGTCCTGGACGATGGACGAATTACCGATGGCCAGGGCCGAACCGTGGATTTTACGAATACGGTCGTGATCATGACCAGCAACGTGGGCAGCCGCGAAATCCTGGGCGAAACAAACGTCGAGAAACGCGAAGCGAAGGTGAGCGCGATTCTTCGGGAATATTTCAAACCGGAATTTCTCAATCGGATAGACGATATCGTTATTTTCGACAGCCTGGGCCGCGCTCAGCTCAAGGGTATCGCGAAGGTGCAGATGGCGCATCTCGAGGAGCTGCTGGGGCAGCGGCAGCTAAGGCTCGAGATAAGCGACGAGGCGCTGGATCTGCTTGCCGAGAAAGGCTACGACCCAGATTTTGGCGCACGGCCGCTGAAACGACTCATTCAGCGCGAGCTGCAGAACGTATTGGCGTCGAAGATTCTGCAGGGACGCTATAAGGAAGGTGACACCATTCGCGTGACCGCCAAGAGCGGAAAGATCGAAATAGAGGAAGCGGGCAAGCTAAAGGCGGTGGCAGGACGGTAAATCAACCGGAATTATTTGCCTAATTGATATATTGCATCAATTCCGTGGACCCCCTACAATTATGTAAGGAGTTAGGACTTTCCCAGTGCAGCATGCGCATCGAGATGTTTCATCATTGTACTTTGGAGAGAAGCCGCCATGGAAATCACAGAGATAAAAATATTTCCGGTCAACGAAGAGAAGTTGAAAGCCTATGTGACTATTATTCTCGACAACTGTTTCGTGGTCCGAGATCTTAAAGTTATCAATGGTACGACCGGATTGTTCGTGGCGATGCCTTCGAAGAAACGCAAAGATGGCGCGTTCAAGGATATCGCCCACCCCCTGAACAACGAGACGCGCGAAATGATGGAAAACAAGATTTTAGCCGCATACGACGCCGAGTTAAAAAGAGGCGGCGGCTCCGGCGCCCACGACGACTGACAGAGCAGTTCAACCGGTGCACTACATTCTTTTTGCGGTTCTATTTTCGGTGGTTCCCGCTCTTGCTCATGACGAGCATACCAGCGAATGGAACTACGCTGATTTGCGCTGGCCAAAGCATATCGGCCCCGTGATCGACGAGGTCGATCCGGATGCCTATATTCATCAAGTGGTCGGTCGCGAAAGCAAGCGAATCAGGGGCTGGAACGGTCGTCAGGGAAGTCAGGCGTTGGACACGGTCACGGCCTGCGGACTTCATTTTGACGGATATCTGCGCCAGCGCCCGGATGGAAACTACCTGATAGTTGTACTTACCTCGGCCGACAAACAGGAGCACAAGCTGAAGTGGATACCGGTCGAGTACCGTTACGACAACGAGAAGCCGAAGTACTTTTCACGGCGCGACGGCAGCCCAAACGGCGAAGAGAAAGCCAAAAGCACGGGATCCGAAATCGAGCAGCAGGGATACACAAACCTGAGCGGAAAGCCGAACGTGAAGTCGAACTCCGAGCTCTATCCTCAATACAATAAATACCTTTTTGACAACGGCAGCCCGAAAAATGAATTTCGCACACGCGGCACGGTGACGATAAGTCCGAAGTACAAGTACCTTGAAGTGGTAAAGTTCTCGGAGCCCAAGGAGCTCGGCACGCACGGCTGGCTGCAGATTTATCTGCCCTGGGTGGACGATTGTGACACAAAGCCCGACTTTGAGTTCACGCGCAACGAACATCAAGAGGTCGTCTGGGATGGCCATGCGCGCGGCTGGATTAGCGCTGGCGCGGCGTTCACTCTACCCTATCACGATGCCGGCTGGCTGGCCCTGCGTCCGAGCCCGTCATACTATCTGCGCTTTGCGTATCTGGGCTGGGCGCACCAGGGGTTTACTGTTGAAGTGCACGCAACTTCGTTGCATGAAACCGTGGATTCGGGGGGTACGACTCAGGCGTTTCTATTTCGGGACTCCTACGGTTATGCGATCTGGCTTCATCGGAATCTTACTTTAAGTGCTGAGTTCGGATTTCGGGGTGTCATGAGCTCGTTTGGCTTTTCGCCGGGTTGGGGCGGCGGGTTGAATATGGCCTGGGAGGTACCGAGAACCCGCCACCATGAGACCGGCCAGCGGCTAATGATCGAGGGAGGCTGTGACCTCGAAAGGCATTATAGCCCTATAGTTAATTTTCATGACATGCGTGGCGCCTGGAGCAATTGTAAAATTGGCTTTGGGTTGGGCTGGTGATAGGTAAGTAAGCAAGATGTCGCAAAGAGACGATCATTCTGCACCGCGAAATCCGAATTTTCTACAGCGCCAGCTCGAACGCGCACGCTTTGAGCGTGCGCTTGAAGTAGCCGACAGCATGGTCGAAAGTGGCGCGTTCCTGAATACGGCCGAGCTGGCTCGAATCAACAACGTCCTGCGAGGCGAAAAAGATGAGCCTTGGCGGGAGGGTGCGGCTGTTTGCAGTTTGCCCTCGGGTCGCGAAGAAAATTTGCAGATTCTGGCTGATCCTATAACGAAGGCCAAAGAGTTACTGAGAACTGCTAAAGATAGGGCTACCTCCGGAGAGGTCGTCGAAGCAGCAGCCGATCTGTATGCGCACCTTGTTCTAACTCATGTCTTTAAAGACGCAAATCGGCGCACGGCAGTGGTCGCGGCCTCGTATCTGCTTCGTTTGCACGGTGTTCAGATTTCCGCAATGGGTTTGCATGAACTTGGCCTGGGCGACCTGCGGGCCGAGGGGCAGATGGAAGCGCTTCGCGAAACCTTGCGCAATGCCGTCAAGCTGGCGGCGAAGCCTTCGCGCGGCTGATTTTCTTGAATTTCGGTTCGTGGCGGGCACGCAAAAATACCCCGTCCCGCTCCTCCTGGCTGACCAACTTGCCGCTCAGACCGATGTCTTTCATGGCCTTTCGCAGTGGGTGCGCCTCGAATCGATAAAAACGCATTACGGTATCGATAAGCTCCTGCGTATCGGCCGCATGCCTGCGTGCAAACGGCTTTTCGACAAGGGCCATCACCGCTTTTTCCAAAAATTCCTTTGATTCGCCCCGAAGAAAGGTTTCGAGTAACGGCGGCCACTGATCACCAATCTGGCGGTAGCCCGCGACGATCGAAAAACGAACGCGGGGAAAAGACGAGAGGCTCTTTGTCGGCTCGCGGTGTACGATGAACCTCAGGACTTCCAGAAGAGCTAAAAACCCCTCACGAGTAAGGGCACGTGAACGGAAGGCGCCAAAAAAATCAAACATTCCGAATTCGGCGGGTGATGTGGAATAGCAAAGATATAGGTTAAGACCCTCACGACGAAGCCCGATGCAGGGATAAAGAAAGGAAAAAGCCCCGGCAAGGTTGAATCGAGGCCGTAGCGCGCGAATCAGTTCATTTTCGAGCAAAAGCGCATCCAAATCGGTGTTGCAGGCAGTGAAGCATATAGCTGACGCTTCCGCGAGAATGGCGCGCATCTTATGATGTTTCTTGCAGCGGCGGGCATTGCGGTACTGTTGCAGGCGTCGGCGCAGTATTTTGGCTTTACCTACGTAAATGGTTTTGCCGCTGGAATCCTGCATTTCATATACACCAGGGCAAAGCGGTACCTCCTCAATGAAACTGACACCGAATTTACGATCGAAGAGGGATTTTCTTGCGCCCATGGTTGCTGGCTTGATTATGCCACATAACCGCAATAGGTTTAAGCCATGAGTGCAACGTTGTCGGTAGTCATTGCGGCGCGAAACTGCGCTGATCGTCTCGAAGCGACGGTGCAGCCCTGGCGTCCCATCGCGCATGAAATTATCGTTGCCGATCAGATGAGTTTCGACCAGACGCCGGATCTGGCGCAAAAGCTGGGTTGCCGGCTGATACGCAACGACCCACCTGGCGGTAACTTCGACTTGAATCGCAAGCTCGCGATGGAGCAGGCAACCAGTGAGTGGATACTTTACATCGATACTGACGAGCGCCCGACGGCAGAGCTGCTTTCCGAAATCAGGCGGTTTTTGGCGCTGACGCCGGGCCCGGCCTCGCCTGATGGCGTGCGAATTCCAAATATGTTTTACTTTCTTGGGCGACC
>JACQAW010000191.1 GCA_016194725.1 Deltaproteobacteria bacterium | reverse complement strand
CGAGCGAATACTTTTGCCCGCCGCGGTTCAGGATCAGCTCGGTGCGCCCCTGATACACCAGCCGGCCGTCGTCGCGCTGGCGAACGTCATCCGTAAGCAAAACACTTTTCGGAAACTCAAGCCGGCCGTCCTGAATCATGGCCAGGCAAAGCGAGCGCCCCGAAAACTCAAGCCCGCGGCCCGCGTGCAGCGCCACCGACAGATGCGGAAACGCAAAACCGATTTCGCCATCCTCAAGGGGCTCGCGACCCGGCGGCAGATGGGAAACACCGGGCGAAGCCTCGGTTGCGCCATAGCCGATGCTGGGCGCCTGAACGTGCAGGAAATCGCGAATAGCGCGCCACTGCGCCACTGAAACCATCGCGCCGCCGACGATGGACGAATAGGACGGCGCAAGCTCGATTCCGGCTTCGCGCACATAGCTCAGGAGATCGTGAAAATGCGTGGGTGTTCCCAAGGTCAGCAGCCGCTCGTTGCGCTGGGCCGCGCGCAGCTCGTGAAAAGAGCGGGAGTAGCGCCCTTGACCGGTTACCAGCTGAAAATCGCGCAGCATGGGCAGGGCATAGCCCAGGATAAGACCGAAAGTGTGAAAGGGCTGCGGGTAGCAGAACACCGTCTCGATTCGCGAACGTTCAAACAGAGCCAAAATCGCATCAAGCGAGCTTTCGATATTCGCCCTGGAGTACAACACCAGGCGGGCAACGCCACTTACCGTGCCCGAGGTAAAAACCCCCAGCACGGGTGGTTCGGCATACGAGCGCGACTCGCCCGCCTTGCGTTCGATCTCGAGCCCCGCCCATTCGCCGCAAAATTCAATTTCGCCTGCCGGCAGCTGCCTGACAAAATCCAGATCTTTCAAAAAAGGCGGGCACGCGATGAGCATCTCGTCATTGGACGAGGCGGACCAGGTCTGCGCAAGCAGGCTTCGCAGGCCCTGGGAGTGATAGCCTTTCCAGAGCCTGATTTTCACAGCACGTTTTTCTGGAAGATGAAGTTCCCTTCGTTCCACACGTCGCCGGCCACGGCCGAGGTAAAGGCCATGCGGGTGTTTTTGAGCGTCAGCGTCTTTTTCATCTGCGCCACGAAGTTGTCGCCGTAGAACAGCGAGATCAGCGAGTGAAACCGCTTTACGCCACGATGGACATTGGCTTCATATTCCGTATTGAGGCCTTCCTGACGAAGCGTGAGCTTGCGGTCAAACGCCTTGAGCAGGGTCTCCGACGCGAAGCGCGCCGAAGAAAGCGCGACGTGCACTCCCGACGAGAAGATGGGGTCAAGAAACACGGCCGCATCGCCCACGAGCATCCAGCGGTCGCCCACGAGCGACTCCGAGGTGTGCGAGTAGTTCGAAATTACGGTCACTTCGCTGGAACGCTCGGCGTCCTTCATGTACTCGGTCATCTTGGGGCTGCTCATCAGCGAACGATTCAGGTATTCGCCCAGGTCGGTGCCTCCCTTGAAAACGTCAGACGAGCAAACGACGCCCACCGACGTGTGCTCGCCCTGAAAGGGAATGATCCAGGTCCACGCGCGTTCGGGCAGAAGGCCGATGATGATGTCGCCGGCATTTTTACCGGGGTTGCGCTTCACTCCGGTGAAGTGCGCGAACACCGCCACATTATTCAAATCGCGGTTCATCTGGCGCATCTTCATCTGCTTGCCGATGAACGCGTCACGTCCGGTGGCATCGACAATGAAAGTCGCTTCGTATTCGCCCTTGGAGGTCTTCACCACGCCGTGCGTGTCGTGGAAACTGACCTCCTTGACCCGTTCGGGCTGGTGCAGCTTTACGCCGCACTCCACGGCATGCTCAAGCAGGTCCTTGTCGAACTGCGAGCGCAGCACCTCAAAGGCCATCGGAAACTCGGGCCGCAGGCTGTCGTCGAAGCCGAAGTAAACTTCGTCATCCGTGCGATAGTCGACAAAACGCGCGCCGTACTTGCGAATGTACTTGCCGCTGTCAAGTTTCTTGTAAAAGCCGGTTTCCATGAGATGCGGCATCGAGGCCGGCAGCAGGGATTCGCCGATGTGAAAACGGGGAAAGCTTTCGCGCTCGAAAAGCGCGACATCAAGGCCCTTCTGGGCCAATAACGTGCTCAGGTGACTGCCGCCCGGGCCGCCGCCAATCACGATCACGTCGTGTCTCGTCTGGGCATTCGGGGGAGTTTTTTGGGTAGTCATCTGAAAATACCTTTCCATGGTCTGAAGCCATTTTTATGAGTTTCAACGCCAGCGCGCGAATATGCCCGTCAAGCCGCATGTCGCGGTCGACGAACGGCACGGTTTCGCGCACGAACTCATACATCGCCGCTGAAGTTTTTCCGATCAGACGCACGCCACGCAGATCAAGCGCCTGGGCCAGGCAAATGAGGTACATGGACTGGATCGTGAAGCTTTGCTCGAGCAGCTCGCCGCACTGA
This sequence comes from Deltaproteobacteria bacterium, assembly GCA_016194725.1. Taxonomy (GTDB): domain Bacteria; phylum Bdellovibrionota; class UBA1018; order UBA1018; family UBA923; genus JACQAX01. The sequence goes on along the minus strand of JACQAW010000191.1, from coordinate 6,604 downwards.
ACGGCGGCGCTCATGCCCAGGCTTACCTTGTCCTGATTGTGCGATTCAGAGGACCGCGAAAATATTCCATTGGGCGTGGCCTTGGCCAGAATTTCAGACGTGATGGCGTTCACGGCCTGGTGCAGGCCTTTCAGGCCGTGGTGCAGAAACCGTTCGGATTCCGGAATTCCCGCCCAATTCGCCAGATTCGCCGGCAGGCCACGATTGGATTTTTCGTCGATCAGCGTGGTCAGCTGGCGATCGAGCAGGTCAGCCGCGTGGGCGAGCGAAATCTTCAGATAGTCCATGCCGTGGCTCAGGTAGCCGCCATAAAAATTTCCGCCCATGGCCAGCGTACCGTCTTCGTCGATGAGCGGGTTGTCGGACGTGCCGTTCATCTCGACTTCGAGCCAGCTTTCGACCTGGGTCAAGGTGTCGAAGACCGGGCCCAAAATCTGAGGCGTGCAACGTACCGAGTAGCGGTCTTGAATCAGCTCCTGGGTATGGCCCGCCGTGGTACCAATCTGATCCAGCGGCTTGGACCGGTAAGACTCGTCATTTAAAAGTTCACGAATTTTTCGGGCGGTGTACGCCTGTCCCGCGTGGGTTTTGGCCTTCTCATTGACCAGCTCGCCAAACGCCTCGGTACGCCCGCGCAAAGCCAACACCAGCCACGCGGTCGAAAGACAGGCCAGCTCGGAAAGAAAGCGAGCTGAGTTCAGATTGGCCAGGCTTAGCCCGCACATGGCGCTCGTGCCATTGACCAGCGCCAGTCCCTCTTTGGGCTTCAGGCGATAAGGCGCGACACCGGCTTTCTTAAGCACGTCCGCCGCGGGCCGGGTGGTGTCGCCCACATGCAGCTCACCTTCGCCTTGCAGCGCCTGCGCGATGTAAGCCAGGGGAATCAGGTCGCCGCTGGCGCCCAGCGAACCTTCGCGGGGAATGACCGGAATCCAGTCGTTTTCCAGAAACAGCTTCATCCTATCTATCAGGTCGAGGCTTACGCCAGAATAGCCGCGCGCCAGCGACTTCAGGCGCAGCAGCATGATGGCCCGCGACACTGCCGGCGCAAAAGCGGGACCGGTTCCGCAAAGCAGGTAAGAAATCAGGTTTTTCTGAAGCGTCTCGGATTGTTCGCGCTCGATGACGCGAAAGCAGCTGTCGCCAAAGCCGGTGGTGACACCGTAAACCGGCACCCGTTTTTCGAGCAAGTTATCCAGATGTGCATAAGTCGCGCTTATTTTTGCGCGGCACGAGGCATCGATTTCAACTGCGGAAAATTTTCTGCGGCCAAAAACCAGCTCGGCAACTTCGCTGACGCTAAGGCGTTTGGCATCAATTGGAAATGGGCTGCTCAATTCGAATCCTTCCCGGTTAACCAGGCTATAAAGTAGGGGTCCTCGGACTTTTGCGCAATGACCTGTTTTAAGTCGAAGCGCGCAGGCCCAGCAAGTGTTTCGTCAGCACTGAGCACAAAAACATGGGTCTCATAATGCCCCGCGCCGTCACTGGTCATGCTCATCACCCAGATTCGAGGCCACTGAGGGCTCAAGAGACCCGCGCCTTCACGAATACCGCCGAGCAGGGTCCGCGAGCCGTTTTGCAGGCAAAGCATGGGGCCCGCCCAGTCCATGACCTGACAGAGCGCCGAGGCCCGCACATTGGGCAGCGTGTGCACGAACTTTGAAGGGCTGATGGCACCGCTGCGGGCAAAGGCCAGATCGGTTTCGTTCGAAGCCCCGGGGCTGGCCAAAATGAGAAACGCCGGCCGCGGGCCAAGACTTTCCTTGAGCTGCCACCAGGCCTGGCTCAGGCCGTAAGCGCAAGCATCGAGCTGATACCAGCGATCAACTTTCGCAGCCCAAACCGGCTCGTTTTGCGCGGGAAATGAAAAACTCATTCGGTGGTGCGTGAGCTGCGGAGTCATGGCTGCACCACTGATTTCTGAAGCACGGCTGCCGCGTGCACGCCGCCGAACCCAAGCGAGGTGATCAAAATGCGTTGAACGACGCGCTCAGTCTGCGACCAGTTCGGATTCGCATCACGCGCTGCGCGGTAACTGCCGCGAAAAGAGGCATCGACCTCACGGGTATTGGCCAGGTGAAAAACTTTTTGAGTTTCGAGCACCCGACAGGCCGCAATCATATCCATGGCGCCGCTGGCGCCCAGGGTGTGGCCGATGCACCACTTGGTCGCCGTGATATCAGGTTTTTCAGTACTGGCCTCGAATAGCCGCGTAAACACCTGGTCTTCGGTCTGATCATTTAAAACCGTTCCCGTGCCATGCGCGATAATCAGCTGGGGCGCGGCTTCGCGCAGCTCGGGAATCATGACACAGGCCCGCGCCAGACTATCGCCCGACAGCGACGGGCGCGTGACCGCGAAGCCCTCAGCGTCAAGGCCCACCGGAAGCAGCTCATGACTTTCCGGGCTCGAGGGCGTAGCCGAAAGCACGAGGGCCGCCGCGGCTTCACCCAGCTGCAAGCCATCCCGATTTCGGTCAAACGGCCGCGCATGCGTGCTTGTAAGCGCCCGCAGCGATTGAAATCCCAAAGCCACGAAGGGCCCCACCTGGTCCGCGGCCAGAATGAGTACTTTGGAAACACTTCCCTGCGCCAGCCATTGCTGCGCCAGAAAAAGCGCGGACAAAGAAGAAGCGCAGGCATTACTGATGCAAATCGTACGGACGGGTTGAAGGCCCGTTTCAATCAAAAAACGCTCCAGCAAAGGCGCAAGCGGGTCGCACTGCTGCTCTGCTGCCGTTTTTTTCCAGACGAAATCCTCAATCAGCCCCTTGGTCGATGCGAGAATCACGCCCAAGGGTTGCCCGCCATCCAACGTTTCCGCGCGCACCTGCTTCCAGGCCACAAGAAGCTGAGCCAGCAGCCCCGCACGATTTTGCCACAAACAGGCTTTGGGCTCGAAGTTCACCTGTACCGGCCAGCGGGCCGTGTCAACAGGGCTTGACAGATCAGCGCCCCGGCAAAGCGCGTCCCAGTAATCGGCGGTGGTGCCGCCCGACGCCGAAGTGCAGCCATAGCCCGTAATCCAGTTCCTAGCGTGCGAAAACTCGGCTAGGTTAGCTTTCATGATCGATCCGGGCGCCGAGTTCAAATTCGCTCCAAAGGCCGCGAGCTGCGCTGCAGCCGCCACGCACGCGCGATGCTTTTGCACCGAATGGCAGGTTCCCGCGGAGCTGCCCTACTTCAACGGCCATTTTCCGCAGAATCCCGTGCTGCCCGCCGTTGCGATTATCGACGCCACCGCCGAGCTCATCGGGCAGGCGCTGGGCGCCAGCACGCCCGTTTTGTCGGGCGTCAAATCGGCAAAGTTCATGAGCCCGATTACGCCGGGCCTTTTGCTCAACATCACTATTCATGAAATCTCGGGTGAGTGGATGGCCGAATGGCGAAATCCCGCGCTCGCCGCCACGTCACGTGACGCGGACTGCTTAGTGGCTTTGCTCACTTTGAGGCTGTAAGGACGGGATGGCGACTTCGCCCACCAGGCCGTAAATATCGGCCAGGGTGCGCACTTTTTTGAGGCGCTCGCCTTCAACCTTGATCTGAAGTTTTTCTTCCAGGTGCACCAGCATGTCAATCGCGTCCAGGCTGTCCATTCCCAGGTCATCGAAGAGCGTCGCGGTAGGCACCAGCTTGTCGCGTGGAATCTCGAAACCCGTATGCATCAAGTCATTGACCTGGCTGACGATCTGCTCATTACTCATGGAACTCGTGGTGTTCATGCTGTCCTCTCATTTCCCAGACGACAGTAGCAAACTAGTATTCATTCCACCAAACGCAAAATTATTGCTGAGTACGGTTCTTATGCGTGCCTCGCGCTTTTGCTGAACATGCGCCACGCCGGCGCACTCGGGGTCGACCTCGACAAGATTTCGCGTGGGAATAAGCACGTTGTTTTCCATCATTTTCACGCTGGCAATGACCTCCAGGGCGCCACAGGCCGCGAGCGAATGCCCGAAATGCCCTTTAAGGCTGCTTACCGGAACATTGCCGCCCAGGACCTCGCGAATGGCCGCCACCTCCTGGCTATCCCCCTGCTGGGTGCCGGTAGCATGGGCATTGACGTAATTCACGTCTGCCGCATTGCGGTTAGCTCGCGTCAAAGCCAGCTTCATGACCTCGGTCATCGTGCTGGCATTGGACTGGCTCATATGAGTGCCATCGCACACGTACGCGCCCCCACAGAACTCCACGGTGGCGCGCGCGCCCCGCTTTTTCATGCTGGCTTCAGACTCGAGAACTACCACTGATGCGCCCTCGGAGACCACCAGCCCGTCACGCGCCCGGTCAAAAGGCCTGGGCGAAAGCTCGGGACGGTCGTTATAGCCACGCGACGCGGCCTGCACGATATCGAAAATAGCCGCGGTAATGTAATGCAGCTCATCGGCGCCGCCCGCGATGACAATGTCGTAGAAGCCCGACTGAATCAGCTCCCACCCCAGAATCATGGCTTGGGCCGAAGTCGAGCAAGCCGACGAAGGCGACAGCAGCGGCCCGTGAAAGCCCAGCGCCGCGGCCACGTTGGCGGGAACCGAGTGGTTCATCACTTTGAAAAAGGAGGTCGAGAGCTGCCCTTCAGGCCCGCCCTTTTCGAAAAGCTTGCGGAAATAAAGTTCCAGAATCACCGGACTGCCCGTGGTCGAGCCCATGCAAAGCAGGATACGCTGCGAGTTGAGCCCTTCGCCAATGGGCAGGTCGGCCTGCTGCAGGGCCTGGATCGTGGCCATCGTGGCCAGCTCGGACATGCGCGACATCGACCGGCGCGCGGCGCGCGGAATTTTCATATTGTCGAAGTCCGGGGCCGGAGCGCCCAGGTACGAAAAAAGCCCCTTGTGCTGCGCCCATTCCGGATACGCCCGCACGCCCGTGCGATTGTCGAGCAGCCCCTGAAACATTTCGTCGACGCTATTGCCCAGCGAGGTCATCGCGCCCATGCCCGTAATGAAAACCTTCACGTGAAATTCCTCATCTCTTGATTGAGCTCATTTAAAATCGGTTTAATGCCAACTAAGTGTCCCGAGGTGCGCAACGCCGCCACGGCCGACCCCAGCAGCCCGGGAAAAAGGCAGTTCTGCCCGGTGAGTAATAGATTTCGGATGTGAGTTCTCGGTCCTAAAGATCGGGCCCCCGTGTTTTGAAACGAATGGTAAATCCCGTAGGACGAGCCTTCCTCGGAACCATTGAAGTGCAGGTTGGTCAGCGGGCTCGAGGTCACGAACTGCCTGACGCTTGCCCGCAGCCCGGGCTGATAGCGCTCGACGAGCGCGAAGATGCTCTCGGCCAATTCGTTTTTCAACGCCCTGTAATCTTGCGGCCGCGCGCCGTAGGCGGTGGCGCGCCACGGCTCGAACCACTCAATCGGGCTCGAAGCATGAAAGCTGACGGGAATGGTTTTTTGCCCTGGGCGCAGCACGCGCGTGCCGCTGGAAACGAAAACGGCCCCAGGCGTCGCGGGCGTGGTGGACTCCAGATACGCGGCTGGATTGTCGGAGCCGAAATAGTAGTAGTTGCGAAGCGGATTGAGAGGCAGGTCGAGCGTGCAGGCAGCGTAGACACCGAATATTCCAGTGCTCTCTTTGAGGTTCGCGACGCGGCTGCGAAAGGCCGGCGACAGCACCTCGGGCTCGGACAGCAGCCCGAAAACCGCCTTGGGATGAATTCCCGAGATAACCCAGTCCGCGGCAAACGTTTCGCCGTTTTCGGTGACGACCTCATCAATATGCTTGTCGCGCGTCACCAGGCGGGCCACGCGGGTGTTCAGGCGAACGCTGCCGCCGTGCTTTTCAATCGTCTCGACAAACTTGCGCGCAACCGCGTCGCCGCCATTTTTGAGGCCGTATGCCCCGCGAATCAGCGAGTCGGTGACAATGGCATGAAAGCCAAACGGAATGTCTTCGGGGGCGACACCATGGTGAATGCAGTAGCTGAAGAGCACGCATTGCAGCTTGAGGTTGCTGGTCAGCCGCCGCACCACGGTGGCCACCGAAGTCTCAAGCGCTTCGGTTGGTGTTTCGATGTCCGAGGCCGCGTTGAACTGGTAGGTCGGAAACTGATTGACCACCGTGCGAATCATGTCGAAGTAGGCCTGGATGGCGGTTTTTTCTTGCGGAAACTGCGCGCTCAGCGCGCCAATGACGCCGTCATACCCACGAGGGAACTTTACTTGAAAGCCCGGAAAGTTGAAAACGTCGAACCCCTCGGTATCGAGCGGCACGAAAAGGTTGTCGTCGTAAACGTCCAGGTATTTCAGCAGCGCGCGAAACGGCTGCCCTTTGCCCATCGCACCCACGTAGTGGGCACCGGTTTCGAAACGTTCGCCAAAGCGGCTGAAGCAGTGCAGGTAACCGCCGGGCTTGTTGTACTGCTCGAGCACGCACACCGATTTTCCACGCTTGGCCAACAGCGCCGCGCAAGTGAGCGACGAGATGCCGGAACCGATAATGAGGACGTCCCATTTGCTCATGTCGGAAAAAGCCCGCCATTGACGCTCAGGGTGTGGCCCGTAATATACGTGGCATCGGGCGAGCACAGAAAAGCCACGGCCCCCGCCACTTCCTCGGGCGTGCCCACGCGCCCCAATGGGATGCGTTTGGTGATTTCCT